>CAZYRD010000080.1:0-10147 GCA_964649475.1 uncultured Faecalibacterium sp. | reverse complement strand
AGTGGTCCGGCTCCATGTGCTGCACCACCAGATAGTCCGGCTCGCGGCCGTCCAGCGCAAGGCAGATATTCTCCAGCCATTTCTGACCGAAGCGGGCGTCCACGGAATCCATGACCGCGATCTTCTCATCCATGATGGCGTAAGAGTTGTAGGCCATGCCGTTAGGCACAACGTACTGGCCCTCAAACAGGTCGATCTCGTGGTCGTTCACGCCCACATATTTGATGTCTTTTGTGATGTTCATTGCAGTGTTCTCCTTCTTATTGATGTGCGTTGTGAAAAGCTGTCGGTGCCGGAGGTTCAGGTTTTGCCAAGAAAGCGGCGGATGCGGTAGTCGGCGTAGACGAAGCAGTTGCCGATCATCCAGAACTCCAGCAGAATGTAGTTGGGCAGGTTTTTCAGGCGGAATGCGGGCTTGTCCAGCTTGGAAAACAGGGCAAAGGCCTCTTTCATGCCGGCGCGCCAGGCTTTGCCGTAGCCGTTGAGGGTGAAAAACAGCCATTTGACCAGATACCCCGGTACAAGAAAGATGAGGTTGAGGATCAGCATGCCGACGGGCATGTTCTTGTACGGCAGCAGCAGGTTGTTGCGGCCGCTTTGCAGCGCCTTGAAATCGTTGTACTTGGCGCCCTTTGCGCCGCCGGTGGTGGCGCCGCAGATGTGGTAGCAGCGGCTGGCGGGGCAGAAGACGTTTTTGTACCCCAGCGAGTTGGCTCTCCAGCCCAGATCCACGTCCTCCAGGTAGGCGAAGAAGTTTTCGTCAAAGGTGCCGATCTCGTCCAGTATGCTTTTGCGGTACAGCGCCGAACCACCGCAGGCGCTGAAGATGCGCTGCTGCTTCTGGTAGCGGCTGGCCTTCAGGCCGTCGCCCCGCTTGCAGGCCCAGCCCACAACGGCGACGTAATCGCCCGCGTCGTCGGCCAGCTCCCGCTCGTAATGGCGCAGCATCAGGCTCTGCACCGAAAAGATCTTTTCGTCGCTGTCCGCCACGGCCAGCAGCGCGGCAAGCCAGTCCGGCTCGGCAAAGGCGTCGTTGTTGAAAAGCACCACATAGGGGGCCTTTGCTGCGGCAATGCCCTGATTGACCGCGTGGGAAAACCCGGTATTCCCGCCGTTTTCGATCAGTGTGTAATTTTCGCGCCCGCAGTAGCTGCGGGCAATGTCAAGGCTTTCATCCTTGGAGCCGTTGTCGATGACGATCAGCTCAAAGGCCTGCTCCGTCTGCGCCCAGACGGTTTCGATGGACTCCCGCAGCCAGCCCGCGCCGTTCAGGTTGGGGATGACCACGCTTGCTTTATACTCCATGGGAAGCACCTCGTGTTTCGATGGATTCGCCTGTTCTTTCAGTATAACATTATACTCCAAGCTGCGCCGCATTGCAAGCCAAAGCACACTTGAAAGCCGCCTGCGAGTGTGGTATGCTTTTACCAGAACCGGAAAATTCTGCCGAAAGGAATATAATGTCATGGCTGCATTGCACGAAGTGAAAAACATCCGGCTGTTTCTGCTGGATATGGACGGTACTTTTTATCTGGACGACCACCTGCTGCCCGGCGCAAAAGAGCTGCTGGAGCTGGAAAAGCAGGGGGGCTTTTCCACCCTGTTTCTCACCAACAACTCCAGCCGCAGTACGCTGGATTACGTGGCGCGGCTGGCAAAGCTGGGGGTGGAGGTCCCGCCCGAAAAGATCCTCACCAGCGGCGAGGCGTCCATCCGCTACATGAACCGGGAAAACTGGCCCCGGCGCATCCTGCTCATCGGCACCCCCAGTCTGGAGCAGCAGTTTGCCGACGCGGGCTTTGTTCTGACGGAGGACGCCCCCGAGGCCGTTGTGCTGGGCTTTGACACCACCCTCACCTACCACAAGCTTACTGCGCTGTGCAATGCGCTGCGCGCCGGGCTGCCCTATCTTGCGACCCATCCGGACTTCAACTGCCCGGTGCAGGGCGGCTACATCCCCGACATCGGCGCCATGATCGCTTTTGCCGAGGCCGCCACCGGCCGCCGCCCGGACGTGGTCATCGGCAAGCCCAACGCGGGCATTGCCGAAGCCGCTGCCGAGCGCTGCGGCGTTCCGCTGGGAGCCATCGCCATGGTGGGCGACCGCCTTTACACCGACATCGCGCTGGGTGCCTGCGGCGTAAAAACCGTGTTCGTGCTCTCCGGCGAGGGCACTGTGGAGGAGCTGCCTCAGTACGAGGTGCAGCCGGACTGGATCTTTGATAACATGCAGGGCCTCGTGGATGCGCTGATGGCATAACGTGCCGTGGGCGTATGTGTAAAAATCCGCTTTGTTCCGTTTGGTGCAGCTGTCGGTAAAGCCGCTGCACTGCGTTTTGGCCCGGAGGGGAGGAAAAGTCATGCAGGATTATCGCAACTGCGATCAGCCCTTTGTCTTCAGTCCGCGCATGGCGGCAGTCCATGCCGAGGTGCGTCCCCGCGTCAAGCGGTCGCTTCTGCGGGAGGACACCTGGTGCAGCCCGGTGGAGCCTGAGGGGAAAAATCCGTTTGTGGACGTGTTTGAAGAGATGCCGGACGCGCCCTATGTCATCGCGCTGGCGCATGGCATCGTGCGCTCCTGGCTGGTGACGCCCCGCATCATTCTGCCGGGCGAGGCGCTGGTGGGCATCACCCGGCCCATTTACCCGGTGCACGAGCATTTCAGCGCCGGTCTGCGCGGGCAGGACACTCTTGCGCCCAAAGATCCGGACGACCCCGCCGCAGCCGCGCACGTGGAAGCGCTGCGCGCCCGCATGACCCCGCTGGGGCCGCGGCATATTCTGGACGAGGCCGACCGCCTGTTCGGTAAGGAGGCCTTTGCCGCCATGGGCAGGGACCTGCTGTTCGCCGCGGGCGGGTATCAGGGGCACACCATCTGCAGCTATCCCACGCTGCTGACGCTGGGGCTGGACGGCATGCGGGAAAAAATCGGCCGCTGCGCTGCCGCAGCCGCGCAGGACGCGGACACGCAGAACTTTTTCGAGGCCTGCCGCATCGTGGTGGAGGGCATGAGCGCGTGGCTGGAAGGCTACGCCGAAGAGGCCGCCGCCCTTGCCGGTGAGGAAACCGACCCCGAACAGCGCGGCTGGTACCGTGCCATTGCCGAAAACTGCACCGCTGCCGCCCACAAAAAGCCGCAGACTCTGTATCAGGCCGCTCAGCTGATGTGGTGCCTGTGCCTGTGGGACTGGGCGGACTGCGTGGGCCGTCTGGACCAGTACCTCTGCCCGTTCTGGCAGGTCTCCGCCGCACAGGGCGATGTGGTCGCCCCGCAGGATACCGTCACCGCGCTGATGCTGAAAATGTGGGAAAACGGCATCCATAACGTGACCATCGGCGGCGTGGACGCTGACGGCCGGGACGCTGCCAACGATCTTACCTACCTCGTCCTGCAGTGCCTGCGGGTCATCCACGACGTACACCCCCGCGTTTCGGTGCGCGTGCACGAGAACACCCCGCCCGAGCTGCTGGCCCTTGCGGCAAAGCTTTGGGCCGAAGGCCTGAGCGACCCCACCGTGGTGGGCGACAAAAACGTCATCGAAGGCCTGCTGGCCATCGGCGTGCCGCTGGAAGACGCGCGGGATTATTCGCTGCTGGGCTGTCAGGAGATCGAGATCCCCGGCAAAGGCAACTGGGGCTGTGAGGACGGCCTGTTCAATCTGGCAAAGGTGCTGGAATACACCCTGTACAACGGCCGCAGCACCTCGTCGCCGGAGGTGCAGGTAAGCCCCGCCACCGGCGAATTTACGGATTTTGCCGATTTCGAAAGCTTTTTTTCCGCCTATGTCACCCAGCTGCGGTACTTCATCCCCAAGTTTCTTCAGCTGTGCGACCGCGGACAGGAGATCCGCGCCGCCTGCTTTGCCAAGCTGGTCAAGGCGCCGTTCACCGACGGCTGTCTGGAAAAAGGCGTCCCCCACGACGCGGGCGGCCCCATCTATAACTTCGGCGTCATCGAAACCGCAGGCGCCTCCGCCGCGGCAGACTCGCTGACCGCCATCAAAAAGCTGGTGTTTGAACAAAAGCGCATCACGTCTGCCACCTTGATGAAAGCGCTGCGCGCCAACTTTGCCGGGTACGAAAAAGAGCGCCAGCTTCTGCTGAACGCCGCGCCGAAATTCGGCAACGACGACGACGAAGCCGACGCCATGGCCGTGCGTGTGCTGGAATTTTTCTGGGGCGAGATCGGCAAATACAAGTCGGTGCGGGGCGACGTGTACGTTGGGGCGTGCTCCCTGCTGGAAAGCGGCACCCACATGGGCAAGACCATGGGCGCCATGCCGGACGGCCGCTTTGCCGGCGAACCGCTGGGCAACAGCATCGGCCCGCGGCCCGGCGCGGACAAAAACGGTCTGACCGCCATGCTGGCCAGCGTGTGCAAGCTGCCGCTGCAAAAAGGCGTGGGCGGCACCACCCTCAACGTGCTGCTGACCACCCGCCTCCTGGCCGACCCCGAGACCCGCGCCCACATGGTGCAGGTGCTCAAAACCTACCTGCTCAGCGGCGGCCAGATGGCGCAGATCACCACCGCCGATCTGGAGGATCTGCTGGACGCCCGCATCCATCCCGAGCGCCACGGCGACCTCATCGTGCGGGTGGGCGGCTTCAGCCGGCAGTTCATCCAGTTCGACGCGGACACGCAGGCCGAGATCATCAGCCGCTACGTGGTGTGATCATTGTTCTCAGAAGGGCGGCGGAAAAGCTCCGCCGGCCTTTTCTGTACGCATTGCCCGCACTCTTTCATCAGATTTCGCTTGCTTTTCCCGCCCGTACTGAGTATAATAAATAAGTATTCATTCTCCATACCCGTGCCGCCTTAGTTAAATGGATATAACGGGCCCCTCCTAAGGGTCAGTTGAGGGTTCGATTCCCCCAGGCGGTGCCAAAAAATCCGTCGGCTTCTGTCGGCGGATTTTTCAATGCGATCCGCTCCTGCCGGTACAAAAGATTTTTTGGTGCGGCGTGTTGCGTCCGGGGGCGGAACGCGGTATGATGAACGAAACGCCGCTATCCGGACGATACGGCCGGAAGAAGGGACAACGAAAGATGAAGTCAAAAGGCCTTGCCGTCGTGTACGCGATCCTTGCGGCGGCGTTGTATGCGGTCAATGTGCCGCTTTCCAAAATACTGTTGCAGACGGTGACGCCCACCGTGATGGCCGCATTTCTGTACCTCGGCGCAGGGGCGGGACTGTTTTTGTACGGCCTTGTGGAAAAAGCCTCCGGCAAAGAGGCAAAACGGGACCCGCTCACCGTAAAAGAGCTGCCGTACACCGTGGGTATGGTGGTGCTGGACATTGCCGCACCCATTTTTCTGATGCTGGGCACCTCGATGACCAACGCCGCCAGTGTCTCACTGCTCAACAATTTCGAAATCGTGGCGACTTCCGTCATCGCGCTGGTCTTTTTCCGCGAGGTCATCTCCAAAAGGCTGTGGCTGGCCATCGCGCTGGTAACCGCCGCCAGCATGGTGCTCAGCTTTGAAGGTGCGGATTCGCTTGCGTTTGACCCGGGCTCGCTGTTTGTGCTGGCGGCCTGTCTGTGCTGGGGTTTTGAAAACAACTGCACCCGCATGCTCAGCAGCAAAAGCTCCATCGAGATCGTTATCATCAAGGGCACGTTTTCCGGGCTGGGCAGCCTGTTGGTGGCGTTTGTGCTGGGCGAAAAGCTCCCCGCCGTCAAGTGGCTGCTCTGCGTGCTTGTGCTGGGCTTTGTGGCGTACGGTCTCAGCATCCATTTTTATATCATGGCCCAAAAGGATCTTGGTGCTGCCCGCACCAGCGCATTTTACGCGGTGGCGCCGTTCCTCGGGGTGGCCTTCGGCATGCTGCTTCCGGGCGAAAAACCGGGCGTCCGGTTTTATGTCGCACTGGTCATCATGGTGATCAGCACGTATTTTATGGTAAAGGATACGCTTGGACAGCCGGAGAACGCCCCCGCCGCAGACTGATGGAACGGTGTTGACGAAAAATGCCGGTGCAGTGATGCAATAAAAGAAAAAGGCCGCGGCTGCGGCCTTTTTCAATGCGGCAATACGGGGGAGCTTACGGCTTTTCGTTTTTCAGCGGGTTCCAGCTGCCGCGGATGTAGGTGATCAGGTACAGCACGAACAGCAGCAGATTGTGAGTGATCATGCAGGCCCAGGCGGATACCAGCCCCATGCCCAGCAGCTGTGTGCACAGGAAGGTGCCCACAATGCGCACGCCCCACATGCCGATGATGTTGTATACAAAGGGCCGCCTTGTTTTGCCCACGCCCATCATCATGCCCTCCACAATGATGGAAACGCCGTAAAACGGCTCGGACAAAGCCACCATGCGCAGCACGGTGCTGCCAAGCCCGATGACCTCCGGACTTTTGGAAAACAGCCCCATCAGCACCGGCGCTGAAAGGAACAGCGCCCCGCCGGAGAAGATCATCAGCACCACCTCGATGGGGATGAACATGTTGGAAAGCGAGCGCATCTTTTTGGCATCTTTTGCACCGTAGGCGTTGCCGGTCAGGGTGGCGGCGGCGGTCTGCATGCCGTAGCCGGGAATGTAGAAGGCGGATTCCACCGTGTTGGCAATGGTGTGGGCGGCGGTGGCGACCTCGCCCAGAGAGTTGATCATGGCGGCGAAGAACACATATCCCAGCGAGGTGCCGAACCGCTGCAGCATGTTGGGCACGGCGATTTTCAGGCAGGGCTTGAGGATGGCGGCGTCCGGCCGCAGGCTGTGCCCCTTGGGCGAGATAACGGGGTGCCGCCACAGCACCACCGTAATGTGCACGCCGCCCCAGGTAAAGGCGATGGCGCTGGCAATGGCCGCGCCCACAACGCCCCAGCCGGCGCCGGGCATGGTGAAGGAAAGCCCCGGCAGCGACACGGTGCGGGTGGGGTAGATGAGAAAATAATTGAGCACCACATTGATGCAGTTGACGATGATGCCCACCTTCATGGGCGTTTTGGTGTCGCCCGCGGCGCGCAGCGCGGTGCTGAAAATGGCAGAGGCGGCGCGGGGCAGCATGGGCAGATACAAAATAAAGAAATAGGTGCCTGCAAGTTCCCGGATGGCGGGATCCACCTGCATCCACACGGGCACAAGACCGCTGATGGAACAGCACACCACCGTGGCGAGCAGGCCCATCACCAGCACCACCAGCGCAGCCTGCGAGACCACCCGTTTGGCCTGTTCGGCCTCGCCGGCGCCGATGGCCCGGGCGATCATGGCCAGAAAGCCCACGCCAAGCGCCGAAAGACTGCCCATCACCAGCCAGCCGATGGTGCCGGTGGCGCCCACGGCGGCGGTGGCGTGGGTGCCCAGCGAGCCCACCATGGCGGTGTCGATGTACTGCACGGCGGTCTGCATCACCTGTTCGATGATGGTGGGCCATGCCAGACTCATGATGACTGCCGCGGTGGCCCGCGCGTTTTTCAGGCTTTCGTTTCGCTGCATGACGTACTCCTTTTTGTGTCACATTCCGGTATATTATAGCATCGTCCGCGCATTTGCGCAATGTGTCTCCGGAGGCAAAAGGCTTTTCCGGTGTAGAAAAAGCGTGACATTCTCCGCTGAGAATATCACGCTTTCACCCGCTGGTCTTTTTCAATATGGGTTTTGTCTGAAGGGCAATTATCCTTCCGGTGCGTCCCGCAGCGGCCGCGCACGTTCCACCAGCCCTCGCCAAGCCAGTCGGGATGGGGACGGCTTTCCGGAATAAAATCGTTGATGCCCACGCTCTTCATGCGGCGCATCTCTTCGGCAAGGACGGCGTGGTCCTCGCCCCGCTGCCAGAACAGCGGGATAAGGGAATGTCTGACGTCAGGGATCAGGCTCATGGCGGGTACCTCCTGCGGGCAAAACATGTTTATAAAACGGTGTGACAGAGGCAGAACGGGCGGCGCCGGACGCGGCATCCGGAAATGCGGCATCGGGGCGCACCGTGGAAAGAAGCTTCAAAAGCTGCGGCGTCAGGTGTTGAAATTGACCTCGGTTTTCTGTGCAGCGGCGGCGCGGCGGGCGGCGGCAGCGCGGCCTTTTGCGTTGTTGATGCCGCTGTTGGCAAGGGAGACACCGTTGTCGGCGGGGACTTCGGGCTCCGGTGCAATGGGCGGCGGGTTCAGGGTGTGATCAAACAGCTCGGCGCCAATGTAGGCGCGGGCCTCGGCCACCATGGCGGCTTCGCCTGCGGAGTCCATGGCCTTGATGGCGTCCCATACCGGCTTGGGCGCACCGGGGATCTGGTCCATATTTTCGGTGTAGCTGCCGAACTCATGCAGGCCAAGATTCAGCCCGAACTCCCAGGGATTGTCCATATAGGGGTAATACTGGAAAATATCCACCGTGGGCAGCCTGCGCATCTTCAGGTAGGCCAGCACATAGGCGTATTTGCTCTGCGCGCCGGTGTAGGGGCAGTCCTCGCGGGTGTTCAGACCCTCTTCGGTGAGGATGATATGACGCTCCTGCCCTTTGTACAGCAGCTCCTCCCGGGCAAGGTAAGCCGGCAGCACCTCGAAGTTTTTGAAGTTGACGATGCCGGTATCCATCGCCCAGCGGGGGGCGCGGTCGTTCCAGAAATCGGGGAAGGTGAGGTATTCCGGATAGGGATGGGTGGCTACGCCCCAGGGAAAATCACCCTCGGTGCGGCAGGCGGCGGTGATGGCGGAAAGGCATTCCTTCATGCTGTAATAGCGCAGGGGCTGGTTTTCCGCGTGGCGCGCGCTGAAATGGTAGTCGAAGGAGGCGCACACCCTAAAATGCTCGGTGTACTGCTTGCTTACCAGCCACGCAAGGCGCATGGCCTGTGTGTACTCCCGCATGGAGCCGGTCACGTCCATCTCGCCGCCGTTGTTCCAGATGTAGCCGCTGTTCACCTCGTTGCCAAGCTCCATGGCAAAGGCACGGCCGCCCTCGCCCACAGCGTAACGGGAAAGGAAGAAGTCGTGCCACGCAAGGTATTGCAGTACGCCCTCCTCGGTGCGCAGGTTGAAGGCGCTGATGTAGGTGGAGGGGCTGTCGTAGTCGTAATCGGGGTGGACGATGACGTCCAGAATGGCCTCGTCCGCGGCTTCGCCGTAAAAGAACGGGTCGTTGTGGCAGCGCACCACCGAGCGCACCCCATGCTTTGCCAGATTTTGCATATAGCGATCAACGGCATCCACCATTTCTTTTTTGAAAAAGAAGCTGCGTCCGGCAAAGCGGTGCTCATACGCGCCGGGGGTGCCGGGGCTGACCATGGAGGCGGGCTGGGAATACCCGCTGATAGCCTGCTTTGCGCCCAGCTGCAGAAGGTCGTCCACGATGCAGTCGTAATCATACACGCGGGAGGACGGCCCGATGGATTTCAGCGGGCGGCGGTCGATGGGATCGTGGAAAAGCGATACCTCCGGCGCCACATCGTCCACACAGCACACGCCGGGCAGGGTGCGGCCGTACTTGTCCTGCACCGCAATGCGGCAGAACAGCGCGTCCCACTCTGCGGCGGCACGGGGAACGGAAAGCATGCCGTTTTCGCACGGCACCTCATGGGTGCACAGGGTGCGGCCGGGGGTGTACTCTGCGGCGGGATTGCCGCAGACGGTGGGCACGCTGACGTGCACCGTGTACCGCTGCCCGTTTGCCGGGGCGCAAAGCATAATACAAAGCCGATCCTGTTCGGCACGGATCCCTTGAACGCAAGTGCTCATGGTGTTCATCCTTTCCTGCTGCATAACGCTGTATTCCGGTTTCAGTATAGCGTTTTTTTGCGGCACATGCAACCGTGCGGCGCAAAAAATTCTGCCGCTTGACAAGACCCGCCCGGTGTGCTATGGTAGCAGAAAAGAGTAAAAAAGGAGCACTGCCATGAACACGCTGAAAACACGGGCGCAGGCGCTTGCACCGTATCTGACGCAGGTGCGGCGGCATCTGCATATGCACCCCGAGGTGTGCCACACCGAGCACGCCACCGCTGCGTACATCGAAGCCTGTCTGGAGGAGATGGGTATTCCCCACAGCCGCGTGGGCGCCACCGGCGTGCTTGGCGTGTTGAAGGGCCGCGCCGCGGGCGAGGGCCGCTGCGTGCTGCTGCGGGCGGACATCGACGCGCTGCCCATGACCGAGACCGCGGACGTTCCGTACCGCTCGCAGAATCCTGGCGCCATACACGCCTGCGGCCACGACGCGCAC
>CAZYRD010000079.1:0-10354 GCA_964649475.1 uncultured Faecalibacterium sp. | reverse complement strand
GTATATCCGATATTATAATAGTACAGGAGCTGCAGGGATATCACAACCCGAAAAGCAAGACGGCAGGTGTCAAATCTGACACTAAATATATCGGGACGGCGAAATGCCAAAGTGCTTTTTGAAGCAGGCTGAAAAATGCTTGCTGTTGGAAAAGCCCGTTCTTGCCGCGATCTCTTCCATAGTCATGGTTTTCATTTCCAGAAGCTGCATCGACTGCTTCAGCCGGAAGTCGATGAGGTACTGATGAAAACTGACACCGGTCGCCGCTTTCATCGCCCGGTTGATGTAGGTGGGATGGTAGTGAAAATGCGCCGCGACGCCGTCCAGTGAAAGCTTTGCGGCATAGTTTTCCTGCACATACGCCAGCACCCGATCCGTAAGCAGGAAGGTCTTTTCGCTGTTTTGCTGTGCGCTGCGCAGCCGGACCGCAAGCATGCCGACAAGCTGCTTCAGCAGGCCGGACATCCAGATGCCGTTGGGCTTCACCCCCATAAAGTACACCTTGTGCAGCTGGCGCAGCAGCTCTTCCGCCTCAAAAAAAACCTGCAGGCGGATGACATCGCCGCACAGCCCCAGCGCGGACAGATCCGCCTTTTCGATGATGCGGTCGCCGGTAAAGGCATCCGCGGGCACGGACAGCACCGGTGCGCTGAGCGAGGCGTGGTTCTGGGTCCAGTCAAAATTGACGACGATGCAGCTTTGCTCCGGGCTGCTTTGTACGGCAAATTTCACCCCCGGCGCAAAGATGAACAGATCGCCCGCCTCGGAACGGTATGTGCCTGTGCCGCAGAGCACCCGGCCGGTACCCTCCGTAAAATAGACCAGACGGTAGTCGCAGGCGCAGTACAGTATTTTCTGGTTCAGTCCGGTGCCGAAGCCCACGCAGCGGACAAACGGATTGATGGTTTCCTCTGTTATTTTCAGCATGGTATTCCCCCGCAGTCTTTTTCGCCGCATTTCCCTTTCGTCGTGCTGTCTTTCTACCAGAAAAACACAACCCGACAAAATTGTCAAGCCCTTTGCGGCACATCGGCTTGTTCTTTGAGAATACATGCTTGTTACCGTTGCACCGCACCGCGTTTCGTGTTACAATACAAACCGGCAGACACCCGTATTTTCAACCGTCGTGTAAGGAGAACGCCTATGGAATTGCAGCTGGATAAATTTACGGTACGTATGCAGGAAGGGCAAAGCTGTACCCTGCTGGACATCCGGGAGGACGCCGGTGTGACAGAGTACGATTTTCTGTTTTGCTGGACGGAGGAACACGCCGCAAGGAACGACGGCTTTCACGTCCACTGGCTTGAGGAAGTGCCCGGCGTCATGTACAAGTGGGACGCCACCTGCAAACTGAACCGGGATATGGCTCCGCACTGGGACGATGTATACCAGTCCATGCTGTCCTCGCAGGCGCCGGTGAGCTGCTTTTTTGACGGCAAGGACACCAACCGCTATTGCTGGGCTCTTTCGGAATGCCGCAAGCTGGTCAGCATCACCAACGCTTTTCTGGACATAACCGGCACCCCACTGCCGCAGTTTGCTTTTCACACCGGGCAGTATACCAACCAGTACGAAACGAAGATCACGCTGCGCATCGACAAGAGGCCCATCCCCATGCGGCAGGCGGTGGAGGATGTGGCGGAGTGGTGGGCGCAGGCGCTGGGCATGGTGCCCATGAACGTCCCCGCCGACGCACGGGAGCCGCTGTATTCCTTCTGGTATTCCTACCATCAGGACGTGAACGCGCCCGCCGTGGAGGCGGAGTGCCGCCGCGCCAAGGAGCTGGGTTTTGAGATCTGCATCGTGGACGACGGCTGGCAGACGGAGGACAACCGGGGCGGATACGCCTTCTGCGGTGACTGGCAGCCTGCGCCCGGCAAATTTCCGGATATGGCCGCCCACGTAAAGCGGGTGCACGACATCGGCATGAAATACATCCTGTGGTACGCTGTGCCGCTGATCGGTTACCGGAGCGTCCACCACCGGGAGTTTCACGATATGCTGCTGCGGGATATGCCCTCTCTTTCCGCCTCGCTGCTTGACCCCCGTTACAAGGAGGCCCGCGAATTTCTGATCGGCACCTACAAAAGGGCGCTGCTGGAATGGGATCTGGACGGCTTCAAGCTGGATTTCATCGATACGTGGACCGATTCTCCCGATAACGCCCCCTACAACGAGCGGATGGACATTCCCGCGCTGCAGGATGCGGTGGACGTATGCATGACCGGGATCGTCCGGGAGCTGCTGCGGATCAAGCCCGGCATTCTGCTGGAGTTCCGTCAGGCGTACATCGGTCCCCATATGAAGCAGTTCGGCAATATGTTCCGCGTAAGCGACTGCGCCGGCGATTACCTGAAAAACCGCGCCTCCGTTCTGGACCTGCGCATGCTGATGGGCGAACAGGCGGTGCATTCCGACATGCTGATGCTGCCTCCCTTTGAGCAGCCGCAGATCAACGCGTTGCAGATCATCAGCTGCATGTTCGGCGTACTGCAGTTTTCCGGCCGTCTGGAACGGCTGGACGGGCCGACGCTGCGCATGTCCCGGTTCTGGCTTTCCTTCTTCAGGGAGCACCGGGCACTTCTGCAAAGCAGGAATCTGAAAACGTATGAGTCGCATCTGTTGTACACCTGGGCCAAGGCGACGGAGGGCAGCGAATGTGCCGTGGGCGTATACGCCATTGACAAATGCGTGCAGCCGGATGCGGCGGACGTCGTTTACATTGCAAACGGCTGTATGGGCGAACGGCTGTTTGTGGAGCTGGAGGGCACGTACCGGGTACAGGTTCTGGACTGCTTCGGCGAGGAAACAGCGTGCTTTGAAAAGACCTTTGCCGGCGTGGAGTGTCTGGCTGTGCCGGTGGGCGGTCTGGTCATACTGAAAAAGTGCTTTTGAACCTTTGCCGAAAAAAACACGGCAGATGGCTGCGCATGAGCCGCCGCGGTCGTTCTTTCCGGTTTGACCGTTATCATCACAGAAGAAAAACGCAGGAAGAGGAAAGCCAGCCGGTTTTTGTTGGGCAAAAAGATGGAAGCCGCACAGGGCGACGACACGGTGAATCGCACGCCCGTGTTTTAAAACTCATGGAACTCTTTTGGCGTTTTACCGTAGTAATTTTTAAAGGCGATGTTGAAATTCCGTATGGTCGAAAATCCGCACAGCTGCGAGATCTCTGTGATCGTATGGTTGCCGTCCTGTATCAGTCGGACAGCCTCATTCAGCCGGTATTCGTTGACGGTCTCGGAAAAGCTTTTCTCAAAGCAGCTGCCGAAAATGGCAGATGTGTGGGAATAACTGTACCCTAGGTCCCGCGCAAGCTCCTTTAAGGTGATCGGCTCCTTGTAGTGCTCCTGTATGTACAGCATGATTTTCACCGAATTGTCGGTTTCGGAACTGTCTGCCCTGGGGGCTGCACCGTTTGAAAGGACATCGGAACAAAGCCGGTACAAAGCCGATTTCAACCGGAAAGGATCAGTCGTTTCATTTTGCAAAGCGTCCAGCACTTCGGGTGTAAATTTTAACACCGGCAATGTAAGGGTTTTACATCTTACCGCATCATAGAAATCCGCAACATGATCCGGCGAGAAGATCAAAATGAAAACACTGCTTTTTTGGGGTGTTGTGAATCTGTGGATTTCATAGGGCAATATCCACACGCACTCGCCTTCCTCCACGGTCAGCGTTCTGTTCTGCAGCTCAAGCCTTACGCTGCCGCTTTTTACAAAAAGCAGTTCAAAACTTGTCTGGCAGTGCATCAGGCAAAAAAGGTCCTCGTACGCAAGCCTGCAGCAATAATTGCTTTTGCTGTGCTTTTCTTCAAAAAGCATATATTCACCTACATCATTAAATTTTTCTATTATTATAGAACATATTTCTTGATTATTCCAGAGTGAATCAATAGAATGAACTGTACAAGACGTAAATACTTGATAAAGGAGCTGCTCATGAATACGATCCCTAACAATCAGGATTATCCCCAGTTTTTACAGGCGAATGCCGCCTGCGCCGCGGCCGCTGTCTCGCAAAATGAAATCGACGCCTTTCGGTTCAGCCCGGCGGTGCAGAACAGACCCGCACGGATTGACCGGGTGGAAAAAGAGGCCTGCGGCATCGTGCTGACCCTGCACACAGAAGCAAGATCGGCGGTTCTTTCCTATACGCACGAAACCTCTCTGCATTTGTATAAACCGGCCGATGCCACCGCCGATACCGTTTTTCTTCGCATCGAAATCTGGTCGGATGAAATTTTCAGAGTGCTTTTTTCCAAAGAGCGTGAAATTGCGCAGCCGTTCGCAGGACTTCCGGAGGATATGCAGATGCTGATCGGCAAGCCGCAAAAGGTCGATTATTCGGTGTGCGAAACCGCGGACGGAATTTTGATCACAACGCCGAAGATCAGGATCGTCATCGATAGAGAAACCTTAAAAATTTCTGCATCTTTTGTGGACGGTAGAGTTTTTTTCGCACAGAAAAAACACGAGCTCTTCATGGGCGATATTCACGATCTTGCACTTGCCGAAAGCAGCGGCGAATACGCCTGTTTTGAAGCGCTTGAGCTTGAAACTGATGAAGTGATCTACGGATTGGGCGAACGTTTTGACAGCCTGACCAGAAACGGACGGACGGTTGATTTCCACAACAAGGATGCGGTCGGTACAACCAGCCGCAGAACATACGTGAATATTCCGTTCTTCCTTTCCACAAAGGACTACGGTCTCTTTCTCAATTCGGGTGCCAAAATCGATTGGCAGATCGGCACGCGGGATCTTAGTGCGCTGGAATTTGCCGTTCTTGACAGCCAGCTGGATTATTTTGTGATTGCTGGCAAAACGCCCGGAGATATCATCAGGGGCTACTGTTCCCTTACGGGCTTTTCAAAGCTGCCGCCGCTGTGGAGCTTCGGCTTGTGGATGAGCCGAAACAGCTACACCTCCTGGGAGATGGTGGAGGATATTGCGGCGAACATCCGTAAAAACAACATCCCCTGCGACGTGCTTCATCTGGATACCTCCTGGTTTAACAGAGACTGGAACTGCGATCTCAGATTCTCTGAGGAGCGTTTCCCGAACCCGAAAGAACACATGGAGAAATTCAGAAAAAACGGCTTCCGCATCTCTCTATGGCAGTACAATTTCATTCCACCCAACGAGGATAACGAGCACTACCATGAGGCGGTGCGCGGCGGCTATCTTTCAAAGAACAAAGATGGCACCCCGTACCGTCTGCCCGAAAACTGTCAGGGCAGCTGGATCGACGATGTGACCATCGATTTCTCCAATCCCGATGCACGCAAATGGTACGGCGATAAAATAGCCGAGCTGATCCGGCTTGGTGCAGCGGTGATAAAAACGGATTTTGGCGAGGGTATTGCGGAGGACGCCGTTTATCAGAATATAGAAGGCAGGCATTTCCACAATCTGTATTCTCTTGTATACAACAGCGTTGTTTTCAATGCGTCGAAATCCGTCTCCGGCGAAAATCTTGTGTGGGCCAGAAGCGGGACAGCGGGAAGCCAGCGCTACCCCATTCACTGGGGCGGCGACAGCCAGTGTACCTTCGAAGCACTGGCCGGAACGCTCAGGGCTGCACTTTCGATCGGCATCAGCGGCATTCCCTATTTCTCTCATGATATCGGCGGCTTTATCGGTATGCCTACCGATGAGCTCTATGTCCGCTGGGCACAGCTCGGCCTGTTTTCGTCGCATTCCCGCTGCCATGGCTCGGGCGCCGATACTTACCGCGAGCCGTGGAGATTTTCAAAAGAGGCCTGTGATATCTTCCGGTATTATGATGAACTGCGGTATTCTCTTATGCCGTATATCTACGAAGAAGCGGAGAAGTGCACCAAAACGGGCCTTCCGATGATGCGGGCGCTGTATCTTGAATATCCCGATGACCGCAATGTGCGCTATATCGATGACCAGTATCTGTTTGGCGGCAGCTTGCTCATCGCCCCCGTTCTCAAACCCCTGAGCAAGACGAATATCCGCGAAATCTATCTTCCAAAGGGCATCTGGTACGATTACTTCTCAAAGGAAAAAATCGAATCGGCGGGTATGTGGATAAGTCGGGAGATCGATCTGCAGACTCTTCCCATCTATGTGAAAGCGGGTACAAAGCTCAGCTACTGCGAGGTCAGAAGCAGCCTGCGAGACGGCATGGGAAAGATCACAAAAACAGAAGAATATAATTAAGGCATAGAGCAATGCCCGCACACCCGTTTTTTTGCAACAGGTGTGCGGGCATTTTTGCGTTTCTGCACTTTTGATTGCTGTTATAGTGACAGAGTGTTTTTGATTTCTGTTATGGTGACAGAGTTCTTTCGGGCACTGCGCCGGTGCGGCAGGGACTCAGGCGCAGGGCCAGAAGGCGGGCTGAGTCATGAAATCGGGCACAAAGCGCTGCATCTCGCGGCCGGTGCCAAAGCGCTCGTGCATCAGCACGATGCCGGCAGCCAGCACGTGAGCGTACAGCGTCTCGCCGGCGGCGCGGATGGCGGCTTCGGCGTCTGCGCGGGCGGGGTCGTTTTCATCCAGCGCGTTGAGGCGGGCGCGGCAGACATACCACTCGTACACGTCCAGCTGCACCTCGGAGCGTTCAATACGGGCGCGCTGAGCCGCAGTGGCGGTCAGCTTGGCCTCGGCGAAATCGGCGCGGCCCTTGCACAGGAAAGCCTCGGCCTTCTGCAGGTTGCTGCCCTCGGTGTCGGGGTCCACAAACAGATCCAGCGGATCCTCGTAATAGATGCCGAAGTGGTTATCGCCCACAGAACGGTGCAGGCGGTCGAAGTAGCGGCGGATGGCCTGCCAGCCTTTGCCGTAGTAGCCTTCCATAAACTCGTTGATATGGGTCTGGTACTGATCTTCGGTCATGTAGGGATCCCACAGCAGCTTGGCCAGCACGTAGGCGCGCAGCTCACCAAACTCGCCGTTGATGCTCTGGCCGTTGCCCTGTTCGAACACGCCGCGAACGTTGTTTTCGGCAAAGAAGCGGACGTTGCGGCGCAGCACGCCGAAGTTGGGGAACGGCGCATTGTAGTTGCGGAAGTTGGTGGTGTAGTCCCAGATGTAGATGCGGTCGCTGTGCCCGGCCCAGCGGCGCAGCGTGGCAGAGAAGGGCTCATCCTCTACCTTGTAGATG
This sequence comes from uncultured Faecalibacterium sp., assembly GCA_964649475.1. Taxonomy (GTDB): domain Bacteria; phylum Bacillota; class Clostridia; order Oscillospirales; family Ruminococcaceae; genus UBA1762. Next base: position 3,214 of record CAZYRD010000079.1, on the reverse strand, counting down.
GCGGCGTCGCAGTCCTCGATGGGGTGGGCAAAGCAGCACTCGATGCTGCAAAGCCGCACGATGACGTTGTGACGGGAGTGCAGCGTGGCAGGCACCTTGCGGGTATAGCGGTAGGCCAGCGTATCAATGGCAAGGCCGGGATAATCCGGCTCGATGGCTTCGGCAACGCGGTTGACGAAAGGCAGCAAAGAACCCATGGGGGTGCCCTCGGCGTCGTCCCTGGCCTTGCAGGCAGGGCAGGTGCAGCCGCGGCCCCAGTCATGGCTGTCGTTCTGCGAAACGGAGGCGATGACGGCGGTGGGGTCTTTTTCCAGACGGGCACGCAGGTTCTTCACCACGGTGCTGAAGGTCTTTTCGTCGCTGAGACAGGGCTGACGGTCGGTGTATTCACCGTCGATCTTTTCCATCTCGGCAAGGTCGCCCAGCGTGTGCACAAAGCCGGCGTAGTGGATGTCGCCGCCCATCTCCTCGGGAATGGAGGGGCCATGCAGGTCGTTGAGGCGCAGGCGCATGCCGAACTCCGCAGGCTGACCGCTGACGCCGTGCCAACTGGTGGAGCGGTACTCGAACACCGGCTTCCGGCGGATGTCGGTGCCGGCGGGAAGGGTCAGCTCCTGCGCGGCGGGAAAGTGCTCGCAATCCGGCGTAAAGAAGCGGCAGCCAATGCGCTCCAGAAGCTCCATGGCGGCGTAGATCAGGCCGCGCAGGCCGCCGTCCACCCAGAGGATGCCCCCGTCAACCTGAACGTGAAGCTCCTCTTTTTCCAGTCCGCCGCTGCGGCCGCCGAGGCACAGCTCGCCGGCGACGGGCTCACCGGTGCGGATGACCGGCGCCTTGCCGCAGATGGCGGCCAGACTGCGGTAAAGCTCGGCAGATGCAAAAGAGGCGGTTTTGGGCGCGTCGGGATGAATGCAGACGACGCAGGGCACGCCGCCGCGGATCAATGCGAACTCACTCATAGGACACTCTCCTTTTTAAATACAGGCCGGAAAGGAAATTCCCGTCCGGCCTGTTTTGTTGCATAATAAAAATCAATTTTCGTCCACAAAGGGCTGCAGTGCGGCGCACATGGCATCCAGATCATACCCGCGGTCCTTCTGGAATTTATCCTTGCGCAGGTAGGCGCGCAGATCGGAAAGATTCATCGGGTTGAGATTGCGGGGGATGCACATCTCCAGCTTGGAGTCGGTAAAGACGTAGACGGCCTCGCTTTCGGGGGTGCGGATGCCGGCATTCATCAGGGCTTCGCGCATCAGACGGGCGGCAAAGGTACATTCCTCGATGGGGTTGGCAAATTTTTCGCGCTTGTCGGCGCTTACCCACACCCACTCATCCTCGCCGGCATTGCCGTATACCTGGCCGTTGTAGCCGTAGCTCTTGATGCCCAGCACGCCGAACCAACCCACCAGAACGCCGTCCAGATGTGCGGTGTGTCCGCCCTTGGTAAAGGTGACGGGGCCAAGCACCTTGCAGCTGTTGTTGGCGGCAAAGCGCTTCAGCACGGCGACGGCGGCGTTGGCGTTTTCCTTTTTGCGGCCGCGGGGCAGCTTTTTCTCATGCTCCAGCATGAAAATGACCATGGTAATGATCACCGCGACACCCAGTATGGCAAATACGATATCGGTAATATCCATGTTTTCCTCCAGATTCACGTTGTGTTTGTCCTATTATACCACAAGAATTTTATTTCGGCTACCGGAAAGATGAACACATTGTAACAAATGTGCGAAAAAAATATAATTTCATCTAATTTACTCTTTATAAATTCCGCACAATCTAGTATAATAGGTAGGTAAATTGAAAGACCGGGGGCAAAAGGCCTTGCGGTATTTTTTGGGGCGCGGCAGCAGAGTTGCCGGCTGCCTGTCCGGAAGATAGAATAAGGGAAAAACGCATGAAATTTGAAAAAAGTTGCGGCGCAGTGTGTGCCTGGAGCGAAGGAGGTCGCCGCCAGGTGCTGATGGTGCGCCATATTGCCGGCGGCCGCTGGGCTTTTCCCAAGGGGCATGTGGAGGCCGGCGAAAGCGAGCCCCAGACCGCCCTGCGCGAAGTTCTGGAGGAGACCGGGGTAAGAGTGATCCTGCTGCCGGAGTTCCGTTTTGTCACCAACTACTCCCCGGTAAAAGGCACCATGAAAAAGGTGGTGTACTTTGCCGCACGCGCGTGCAGCAATGCCGCCACGCCCCAGCCCGGCGAAATTGAGGAAGCACGCTTTTTTGATGCGGACGAGGCCATGTCCCGCCTGACCTATCCGGCGGACAAGCACCTTCTGCGCCGCGTGCTGAAATACCTGGATGCGCAGGAGCACCCCGCCGCCGCGCCGGAAAAAGAATAACAGCGCTGTACCGTTATATTTCATAAAAGACCTTTTTTACGCTTTTTTGAAAAATTTTTAAAAAAGCTGTTGACAAAAAAGGGGCTCTGTGATAATATATATCATGCGCCGTGCGTTGGTAGCTCAGCTGGATAGAGTGACTGGCTACGAACCAGTAGGTCAGGGGTTCGAGTCCCTTCCATCGCACCAAAACAGGACATCCGTTTGGATGTCCTGTTTTTTTGCGTATGGGAGCGGACGAGAACCCCCGGCAAACCGCAAGGCTGCCCTGCGGCTTCCCTGCCGTCCGGGCGGTTTGCGAAGTTGGACGCCGCAAGGCGGACAATCTTCATTCGAGCTCCCTTCCATCGCACCAAAACAGGATGTCCGTTTGGTGTTTCCAGTTAAGAAACATCGAAGGGCAAGAGAGAAACGGTATAGCCACGGCTATGCCGTTTCAGATCGCAGAAAAAACCCACTTTCGCGTAAAGGAAAGTGGGGTTTTTCTACAATCTGACCGCAGGGCAACAGTCCTGCGGTTTTGTCTTGTGTGCTTCAGTGAAGAAGTTAATAAAGACTGAAATTCATGCTTTTGAAAATCGGTCCTTGTTTTGCTGCATATAACGCAGGCCCTTCTGCGCACATAAAAGTGTGATTGCGATGCCATAAAATTCGTGTAATTTTGTGATCAGGGTTGCAGTTTTTTGGTTTTAGATAAATATAGAAACACACCTCAAGTTGCCTGCTGTTAAAAACCTTTAATTGCGGGGCTTTTGAGGTAGTTAGAAGTGGCTGCGAGTAAAGAAATATAGGTAATTCGTGCATTATTTCTATACTACTTCTACACCTGTATTCCTACAAATCAGAGAAGCCTCTTCGCTGCGGGGGGGTACCTTCGGG
>CAZYRD010000078.1:3686-10527 GCA_964649475.1 uncultured Faecalibacterium sp. | reverse complement strand
CCTGTCCCACGCTTCCGCCAGCGGCGTTTATGTGGCGCGCAGCATTGCCGGTGTGTAAGCGGCCGCAGAAAAGCGAAGACAAAAAGGCGGTGACGGTATGGAAAATAAAATGGCCTTTTTTGCGGGTGGCTGCTTCTGGTGCATCACGCCCACCTTCGACGCCATGCCCGGCGTGCAGCGGGTGACCAGCGGCTACTCCGGCGGCGACGAGGCTGACCCCACGTATAAAGAGGTAAAGACACAGAAAACCGGCCATCGGGAGACCATCTGCGTGGAGTATGATCCCGCAGCGGTGGATTTTTCCGCCCTGTTTCAGGTGTTCCTCAACGGTGTGGATCCCTTTGACGGCGGCGGTCAGTTCATCGACCGCGGGCACTCCTATACGCTTGCCGTGTACTGGCAGGACGAAGCGGAGCGCCGCATTGCTGAAGAAGGCATCCGAAAGCTGGAAGCGGAGAGCGGGCAGACGGTGCACATCGCCGTGGAGCCGTTCAAGCGCTTCTACAACGCTGAAGAGGAGCATCAGGACTATTACCGTAAGCACCCGGTGGAGTTTGAAAAAGAGCTGGTGGAATCCGGCCGAAAGAAAGCGTAAAAAAGCGCTGTGGACGTTTTGAGCTCCACAGCGCTTTTTATATGCGGTTTTGCAGTTTTCGGGTTATACGGTCATTCGCCATTTTCGGAGACTTCGGCAGCCGCGGGTTCCTGCGGCGGGCAGGCAGCCGCCTGCGCCGCGGCGGCTTTCAGCTCGTTGCGGTGGTTGACCCAGCTGCGCAGCAGTGCGTAGCACACACTGCAAAGCGGAATAAACACCAGCATGCCCAGTACACCCATCAGGCTGCCGCCGACCGTGACGGCGACAAGCACCCAGATGGAGGGCAGGCCTACGCTGTTGCCCACCACGTGCGGATAGATGAGGTTGCCCTCCAGCTGCTGCAGCACAAGGAACAGAAGAATAAACATCAGCGCCTGCCACGGGCTGACCATCAGGATCATCAGCGCGCTGATGACGCAGCCGATGAACGCGCCGAAGATGGGGATCAGTGCGGTGAATGCGATCAGCACGCCCACCAGAAGCGGGTACGGCATGCCGAAGATGCTCATGGCGATGACGAACAGCACGCCAAGGATCACCGCCTCCAGACACTGCCCGCGCACAAAGCTGGAAAAGGTGGAGGAGGCCAGCGCCGCCACGCCGCAGATATTGTCCGCAGTGCGCTGCTTGAATAGGGCGTGCAGCAGCCGGTTCGTCTGACTTCCCAGCCGTTCCTTCTGCGAGAGGACGTAGCAGGCAAAAATAATGCCGATAAAAGTGTTGACCAGTCCGGAAAACACCGAGATCACCGCCGATACGCCGGAGGTCACCACGGTGCTGATGCCGTTTTGCAGCAGTTCACCCGCGCTGGAGGCCAGCTTTTCCCAGTCCACCTGCAAAGCTTCGATGGTTTCAAGGATCTGCGGGTTGTCCTCAAAGGCTTTTATCACCCACGCCTCGGCTTTGGGGTAAAACGCCTGTGCGCTTTTTCTGATGGTGTCAATGGTGTCGCTCAGCTGTGGCACCAGCACGCCGAAGAACAGCGCCAGCAGCGCCAGCACGAACAAAATGGTCAGCACAAGGCTTACGGGACGGGCCATTTTCTGCAGCCGACGGTTGGCCTGTGCCTTTTTGCCGCCGAACAGCGTTTTTTCAATGGAGCGCATGGGTACATTCAGCACAAAGGCGATGGCACCGCCCAGCAAAAATGGCGAAAGCACGTTGAGCAGGGCCCGGATCGCTCCTATCACTTCGGAAAAATATTTCCACAGCAGCAACAGCGCCGCCGCCAGCCCAAGCAGCTTGGCAATGCACAGCATGTCCTGCCGGCTGATACGGCTTTGTACAAATTCCCTGGTTTGTTTCATACTTCCTCCTTTTTTCAAAGGCAAAACGGATGCTGTGTTCAGTGTACCACAAGAATATGAACAAAACAAGAACCATCCATATAAAAAACACACCGCTCTGCCGTGCGCAGGACGGTGTGCTGCTGTTTGGTGTCAGTCGTGCTCTTCCCAGTCCAGACTGCGGCCGACGGCCTTGTGCCAGCCGCGCTTCAGGCGCGCACGCTGATCATCTTCCATGTCGGGGGTAAAGGAAAGGTCGCATTTCCACAGCTTCTGAATGTCGGAGGTGTCCTTCCACACGCCGGTGGCAAGGCCCGCCAGATAGGCTGCGCCCAGCGCAGTGGTCTCGCGGATCATGGGACGGCGCACCTCTTTGTTCAGAATGTCCGCCTGGAACTGCATCAGGAAGCGGTCGCGGGAGGCGCCGCCGTCCACCTTCAGGCAGGCCAGCTTGACGCCGGTGTCCTTTTCCATGGCGTCCACAAGATCCATGCTCTGGTAGGCGATGGATTCCTGCGCCGCACGGATGATGTGCTCGGGACGTGTACCGCGGGTAATGCCCACCAGCGCACCGCGGGCGTACATGTCCCAGTGGGGCGCACCCAGACCGGTAAAGGCGGGCACCAGATACACGCCGCCGGTGTCGGGCACCTTCTGGGCAAAATATTCCGCATCGCGGGATTCACGGATAAACCGCATCTCATCCCGCAGCCACTGAATGACCGCACCGCCCACAAAAACGCTGCCCTCCAGCGCATACTGCACCTTGCCGTTCAGGCCGATGGCGATGGTGGTCAGCAGGCCGTTGCTGCTTTCGCAAAGGGTGTCACCGGTGTTCATCAGCAAAAAGCAGCCGGTGCCGTAGGTGTTTTTGGCGTCGCCTTTTTCAAAACAGCCCTGTCCGAACAGCGCGGCCTGCTGGTCGCCCGCAATGCCGGCGATGGGCACGTCCGCGCCCTGAATGTTGCAGTGGCCGTACACCATGCTGGAATCGCACACCTGCGGCAGAATGCAGCGGGGGATATCCAGCTCACGCAGAAGGGTCTCGTCCCAGTCCAGCGCATGGATGTTGTACAGCATGGTGCGGGAAGCGTTGGTGTAATCGGTGACATGGACGGCACCGTTCGTCAGCTTCCACACCAGCCACGTGTCCACGGTGCCGAACAGTACCTCGCCCTTTTCCGCCTTTTCCCGTGCGCCGGGCACGTTGTCAAGGATCCATTTGATCTTGGTGGCGGAAAAATAGGCGTCCAGGATCAGGCCGGTGGCCTGCTTGATGTAGGGCTTCAGTCCGCGGGCTTCCAGCTCATCGCAGATGTCCGCCGTGCGGCGGCATTGCCAGACGATGGCGTTGTAGATGGGCCGTCCGGTGGTTTTGTCCCACAGGATGGTGGTCTCGCGCTGGTTGGTGATGCCGATGGCGGCAATGTCCTCCACCGCAATGCCGCTCTGGGTGATGGCTTCCATCATCACGGCATACTGGCTGGAGTAGATCTCCATGGGATTGTGCTCCACCCAACCGGGCTTCGGGAAAATCTGGGTAAACTCCTTCTGCGCCATCTGTACAATATTCTGGTCGTTGTCAAACAGAATGGCGCGGCTGCTGGTGGTTCCCTGGTCCAGGGCCAGAACGTAGCGGCTCATGGGGCGTCCTCCTTTTTTTTGCGGGCAGGGCCCGTGTTCTTCTTTTGATTTTATTATACGGTACTTTTCTGCGAAAAACAAGAGGGGAGAGGCCGCGCCTCTCCCCGATGGAAACAAGTGTCAGTATTCAGGAAAACGCTTTGGTGGCAACCACGTCCACGCCGGTGCCCAGCAGATCGGCGACCACTACCTGCCCCACGGCGACAGGGGCGGTCAGCTCCACGGCGTCCAGTACGCTCATGGCGTCAAACAGCATCCCCTTGGGAATGCTGCCGTTGGTCTTGACGGGGCAGCGGCGGGCGCTGCAGCCGGCCAGCTTTACGGTGCTGGTCAGCACGCGCACGGGGTGCTGCAGCTCGGCAGCACCGTATTCGGCGCCGCGGGGGCAGGCGTTGCCGGTGACGGCGTAGTTGTTTTCCTCATCCACCTTCAGGTGACAGCCCTTGGGGCAGACGATGCAGATCAGTTCTTTCATGTTCATGCTCCTTTCCCCGTTCAGTCTTCTGCAATTTCGACGGTCAGCGTGTCACTCTGCGCCATATCCAGCAGCTTGCGGGGCAGGGTGATGCGCTCCATCTCGCCGGGGGCCATGTGCTCGCGCTTGAAAGCCGCCAGCTGCTTATCGCCGTCCATCACGCGGATGGATGCATTGCCGTATACCTGACGCACGCGGAAGAAGATCTCCGCCTTGGCAGGCACGCCGTCCAGACGCAGCATCTGCGGCACGGTGTAACCGACGCCTGCGCCGTTCTTCAGCGCAATGGTGCGGCACTCGGCCACGGGGCCGTTCTTCACCCACGCAGCGGCGGCGGCGCCGGCGCGCTGGCTTTCGGCGGTGACAAAGTCCACCAGGTCATGTACATGCACCACATTGCCGCAGGCAAAAACGCCGGGCAGCGAGGTCTCCATATTTTCGCAGACGACGGCGCCGTTGGTGCGGGGGTCCATCTCCACGTTGGCCTGACGGGAAAGCTCGTTTTCGGGGATCAGACCCACGCTCAGCAGCAGGGTATCGCAGTCAAACACCATCTCGGTGCCGGGCACGGGCTTGCGGTCCGGGCCGACCTTGGCCACGACCACCTGCTCCACGCGGTCCTTGCCGCGGATGTCCACCACGGTGTGGGAAAGGTACAGCGGAATGTCATAGTCGTTCAGGCACTGTACAATGTTGCGGTTCAGGCCGCCGGAATAGGGCATCAGCTCCACGCAGGCCAGCACCTTGGCGCCTTCCAGCGTCATACGGCGCGCCATGATCAGGCCGATGTCGCCGCTGCCCAGAATGACCACCCGTTTGCCCACCATGTAGCCTTCCATGTTCAGAAAGCGCTGGGCAGCGCCTGCGGTGTACACACCGGCGCAGCGCGCGCCGGGAATGGCGATGGCGCCGCGGGTGCGCTCGCGGCAGCCCATGGCCAGCACGACGGTCCGGGTCTCCAGTGCAACGCAGCCTTCGGCGCCGCTTACGGCGCTGACCACCTTGACGCCGTCCTCACGGGCGGTGACGTCCAGCACCATGGCGTCGGTCTTTACCTCAATGCCGGTGCCTGCCAGCTGTGCAATAAAGCGGCCGGCGTATTCGGGGCCGGTCAGCTCCTCTTTAAAATAGTGCAGACCAAAGCCGTTGTGGATGCACTGGTTCAGAATGCCGCCCAGCTCCTTATCGCGCTCCAGAATCAGAATATCCGTAAGGCCTTCCTCTTTTGCCTTCAGCGCGGCGGCAAGGCCGGCAGGGCCGCCGCCGATAACGATCAGTTGATACATTGACGTGTTATCCTCTCTGTATGCTATATTATTGACGTCTTACGCAGTTTTGGGCACGGGCCGCATCATTTGGCAGCGGATTTGGTCTCGCCGCACAGGACCCATGTACCGTTGGAATCCATGGGGATGTCCACCGGTGAGCAGCCCAGCTCGCGCGCAAGGATCTCCTGCACACGGGGGCCGCAGAAGCCGCCCTGGCAGCGGCCCATGCCGGCGCCCACGCGGCGCTTGACGCCGTTGACGCTCATGGGGGGGATGGGCGTGTTGAGGCTGGCGACGATCTCGCCCTCGGTGACGGTCTCGCAGCGGCAGATCACACGGCCGTAGCGGGGGTCTTCGGCGATAAGGGCGTTTTTCTCTTCGGGGGTGCACTCGTGAAAGCGCACGCGGGTGCGGCCGTCGGCAAAATCCGCCCTGGGTTCCAGAACCAGACCGGCGCTCTCCAGCAGACGGGCAGCCTCTTTGGCAATGGCGGGTGCGGCGGAAAGGCCGGGGCTCTTGATGCCGGCCAGATCAAAGAAGCCGGGCACAAATTGGCTTTCGGCGATCAGGAAGTCGTCGCTGCTGTGGTTGGCGCGCACGCCTGCAAAATTGCGGATGTTCTCGCGGAAGTTGATGCCGGGCACGCTGCGGCGGGCGGCGTTCATAACAAACTCCAGACCGTCGGCGGTGGTTTCCACATCATCGGCACCGCTCACGCCCTCGGCGTTGGGCCCGACGATCAGGTTGCCGTGGACCGTGCGGGAGACCAGTACGCCCTTGCCGTTTTCGTTGGGGCACTGGAAGATGACGTGCTCGACCAGACCGCCCTGGTTTTTATCCAGCAGGTAGTACTCGCCGCGGTTGGGGGTGATGGTGTATTCCCTGGGGGCCACCAGCTCGTGCACCGCACCGGCGTTGACGCCTGCGGCGTTGAGGATGTAGCGGGCCTCGTGGTCACCGGCGGGTGTGTGTACGCAGAAACCGCCGTCAATGACGTCGATGCCGGTGACGGGGGCGTTGCGGTACAGCTTTACGCCGTTTTTCACGGCGACCTCGGCCATGGCAAGGCAGTACTCCCACGGGCTGACCACAGCGGCGCTGGGGGCGTACAGCGCGCCGCACACGTTGTCGGCCAGATTGGGCTCCATGGCGTGCACCTCATCGGCAGTCAGCAGCTCGATGTCGGGTACGCCGTTCTTTACGCCGCGGTCGTACAGGGTGTTCAGCGTTTCCAGATCCTTTTCGTCAAAGGCGAGCACAAGGCTGCCGATGGGGTCGTACGGGACGTCCAGCCGGGCGCAGATATCCTTGGCCAGTGCAACGCCCTCCACGTTCAGCGCCGCCATGCGGGTGCCGGGGTGAGGGTCGTAGCCTGCGTGCAGAATGGCGCTGTTGGCCTTGGTGGTGCCGTTGGCCACGTCGTTGTCGGCCTCCAGAACAGTCACCGAAACGTTGCTGTGGGCAAGCTCATAGGCGCAGGCAGCGCCAATGACGCCGCAGCCGATGATCAAAACATCAGTCATGTCGTTTTCTCCTTTGCCTTGCATAATAAGTTATTGTAACATTAAAACAC
>CAZYRD010000078.1:0-3676 GCA_964649475.1 uncultured Faecalibacterium sp. | reverse complement strand
CCTTTGCGTTCTTCCACGGAGTTGCAGCCGAAAAAATAAAAAAGCGTACAGAAAACACAGCCAAAGGCTGTGGCTGCACACTCTTGCTCTCGACAACCGCTTCCATTTGCTCTACTATACCATATTTCCATTGTGGTTGCAAGCGGGCGGAGAATTTTTCTTGTGTTTGAAAAAACGCTGTGTTAATATAAAGGTAAGAAAAGCAGATAAGGCCGCCTTTGAACGCAGATCAAAACACCGTAAAGGAGAGGAGAACCGCTATGAAACGACGCATGCTGAACGCACTGGAGGAAAACCCCATCATCGCCGCCGCCAAGGATGAAGAAAGCCTGCAGCAGGCGCTGGAAAGCAGCTGCCGGGTCATTTTTCTGCTGTACGGCAACCTGATGACGGTCTCCGGTCTGGTAAACCGGGTGCAGGCTGCCGGCAAGCTGGCGCTGGTGCACATGGACCTGATCGAAGGGCTCTCCAGCAAGGAGATCGCAGTGGATTCCCTCAAAGCCATGGCCGGTCCGGACGGCGTCATCTCCACCCGCGCCACCCAGATCCGCCGGGCGCGGCATCTGGGGCTCATCACGGTGCAGCGCTTTTTTGTCATCGATTCCATGTCCGTCCGCGGCCTGCAAAGCCAGCTCAAGATCGGCAAGCCGGATTTCGTCGAGGTGCTGCCCGGCCTGATGCCCCGCGTCATCACCGATGTGGTGCAGATCACCGAAGCGCCGCTGATCGCCAGCGGCCTCATCCAGTACAAGGACGAGGTGCTGGCCGCCCTGCGCGCCGGCGCTGCCGCCATCTCCACCACCGCCCCCGCGGTGTGGCAGTTGTGAATCTCCGGTGCAAAACTCCGGAAGAATGTTTGGGATCCACCCGTAACGCAAGTAAAAAGCAGAGCCGCGGCTCTGCTTTTTTGCTTGGAACAGATTTTGGTTTATGCAGGTTGGCGCCTGCTTCAATCAAACACATACATGCCGAAGAACGCCACCTTTCCCTCGCCGCAGTCGTAGGGCATGCCGCAGCGTTCGGCCAGTGCCTTGACGTAAATGCAGTAGGCGGACATGCAGCTCCAGCGCTCTTCCGGGTGAGGACAGGGCTGGCCGGTGACCGCCTTGCAGGGGCTGCACAGGCTGCAGTTGCTGGAGCCGACAATAAAACCCGGTACGCCCCGTTCCCGCAGGGCGTTCATCACATGCAGCTCGCCGGTGTTGTGGCTGGTCTTGGTCTTTTTCACCACGGCAGCGTCGTGCCAGTCGGGAATGTCCCAGACGGTCTGCAGCACCAGCGCCTTTTTGTGCGCCATGATGCGCTGCTTCATGGCCTCCGGCTCGCCGCAGTCCGGCGGGCAGGTATAGTTGGCGCCGTACTGTCCGCAGTAATTGGCCGCGCAGTAGGGGCGGAAGGCCGCGTCAAATACGAGATCGGCGGTATCCACCACGCAGGCGGCGTCAAAGCCCTCGGCTCCGGCAAGGGCAAGCATCTCTTTTTCTGTCATCACAGCTACCTCGTTCAAATGGAATTTATGTGGGAAACGGCACCTGCCGCGGCATCACTGCGCGTCGTTGCCCAGAATAAAGCCGGTGGGGTTCAGCTCGGAGGAGGTGAACGCGGCGGCGGTCTTTGCCTCGCGGATCTTCACCACCGTGCCGCCGGGCACCTCGGCCACCGGCGTGCCCGTCACGGGCTGACCGGCGGGGATCCACCCGTACAGTGCGCCGTCCAGATCCACATCGCCGGTGCGCTCAATGTGCCATGCACCGTTTTCCACGCGGGCGGTGTACAGGTTCACGCCGCCGAAAACGTGACCGTCGGCGTACAGGAAGCAGGGCTCGGCCGGTACGGGCTGCAGATGGTACAGCTCGGCCGAATGCGGTCTGCGGACGGTGCCCTCCACGGTGTCCACCACGCCAAGCACCTTTTTATCCCAGCTGCGGATGACCAGCGCCTGTTCCGGCCCAAAGTCCGCCGCGGCAAAGCTCTCGGCGGGGGCAAGCGCATCGCCAAAGTGGAACCGCCCCACAAAACGGTGCTCGCCGTACTGCGTTACGGCGGCGCTGGGCACCGGCGTTTCAAACAGATCCACCGGCCGTGCCGCCGCGCCCAGCGGCGGAGCAAGCGCGGTGACCAGCGAGCGGCGTGCAGGGCTCAGCTCGTCCGGAATGTCGTTTACCAGCATCGAACCGCCGGAAAGCGCCACCACGGTGGCCCACAGCTTGGCCTCTGCCCAGGTGCAGTCAAAGCCGTCGCCCACGTCCTGATCCCGCAGCACAAGGCCGTCCGGATCGTTGGCAAACACGACGCCGTTGTAAAAATAACGGTACAGCACCGTTTTGACCACCCAGTGCATGATCTCCCAGTATGAGGGCGCGTCGGGCTCCTGTCCCCAGATGATGTCGCAGGTAATACGTGTCACGTCAAAAATACCGGCGCATTCCAGAATGGGCGAACCGCAGGCTACCAGCGTCACGTCCGGACCGACGGCATCGCGGATGGTCTGCAGGCTGCGGCGGAACAGGGCCATCATGTAATCGCTCTTGCCGTAAACGCGCTCGCCGGTCATCATATTGCGCCATGCAAACACCAGAAAATCCAGCTTGTAATAGCGCACGTTGTACCGCTTTGTCAGCGCGGCAAATTCATCGTAAAGGAATTTCAGGAACGCCTTGTTTTCCGGGTCAAAGGGGTAGGTGCGCTGCCCGGGCTGACCGGAGGTGACATAGTCGATGGTCATGGGCTTCAGCTCGTCAAAATAGCGGGAGCTCTCCGAGATGATCAGCGGTGCCAGCCACAGGCCGAAATCCATGCCGTTTTCCCGTGCGGCCTGCATGACCACATCCAGGCCTTCGGGGAATTTTTCCTCGTCCACCACAAATTTGCCGGGGAAGGTGTGGTCGATCTGCCAGCCGTCGTCGATCTGGAAGATGTTTGCGCCCAGCGTGCTGAGGTATTTGCCGGTGGAGCTGACGGCGCGGCACAGGTTGTCGGCGTTGATGTCGTGGTAATACCGGGACCAGGAGCACCAGCCCACGGGGACATCCTTTGCCGGGCGGGCGTTGTTGACCTTTGCCACCGTGGCGGCATAGCGCTCCAGAAATGCAAACTCATCTTCGCCGTCCGTCGTCAGGATAAAACGCTCCAGCCGGTATTCCGCACCGGGCACCAGCGCCTTGCTCTCCATGTCGGTATACACGGCAAGGCCGCCTTCGCAAAAGCGCAGCTCGCTGAAAAAGCGGTGCGCGGAGACCATGCCCGCTGCAAACAGATCGTCGGTGGCCTTGTTTTTCAAAAGCAGCATGTCACGGGCGGTGTCGTCCTTTTTCTCGACCCATTTTTTTACATAGGCGACGTCGTTGGTGAAACGCACGTTGGAAAAATAGTACAGTTCGTCGTTCCAGAGCAGGTCGGGCAGCGCCAGCTCAAGGCGCAGCTCGGTCAGCTTTACGGCGGTGCGTGCGGTCAGCACCGGCTGCCAGACGCCGCTTTCGCAGGTGAGTGTAATGTCAAAATCCGGCCCGCTGACAGGGGTGCCGACGGAAAGGGGCAGAACATACTCCGGTGCGTCCGCGGGGCGGACGGCAAGGGCGAAGCGAACGGTTTGCATGGTGGTTTCCTCCTGCTGTAAAAAACAGGCGGCGAAAAAACGCCGCCTGTCCGGTTTTTACTGCATCTTTTTCAGTTCCTT
>CAZYRD010000077.1:0-10606 GCA_964649475.1 uncultured Faecalibacterium sp. | reverse complement strand
GAGGGCCTCAAACTGCTCATCGCCGCGGGCAAAGCCAACGATATGCCCATCGTCACCGAGATCATGGACATCTCTCAGCTGGAATTTTTTGATGACGTGGACGTCATTCAGGTGGGTGCGCGCAACATGCAGAACTTCGAGCTGCTGAAAGAGCTGGGCAAGCTGAAAAAGCCCATCCTGCTCAAGCGGGGTTTTTCCGCCACCCTTACCGAGCTGCTGATGAGCGCCGAGTACATCATGGCCGGCGGCAACGAGCAGGTCATCCTCTGCGAGCGCGGCATCCGTACCTTTGCTACCGACACCCGCAACACGCTGGATCTTTCCGCCATTCCGCTGCTGCGCACCATGACCCACCTGCCCATCATCGTGGACCCCAGCCACGGCACCGGCATCCGCAGCCTGGTCAAGCCCATGGCGCTGGCCACCGCCATCATCGGCGCCGACGGCCTGATGGTGGAGGTGCACGACCACCCCGAAAAAGCCTGGTGCGACGGACAGCAGTCCATCACGCCGGACGCCTTTGCCGACGTCGCCGCCGCCTGCCGCGCGGTGCTGCCCCACCGCTGCCGTCAGGAGATGGACGTATGAAGATCGCAGTCATCGGTCTGGGCCTCATCGGAGGCTCGCTTGCAAAAACCATCCGTGCGCGTACCGCCCACACCGTCTACGGGGCGGATCTGAACGCTGACGTGGTGGCGGAAGCCCTGCGCACCGGCGTGCTGGACGCACCCCTCACCGAAAAAAATCTGCCGGAATGTGACCTTGTCGCCGTGGCGCTGTTCCCCGGTGCCATTGTAAACTGGCTGGAGGAAAACGCCTGCCGCATTGCCAAAAACGCCGTCGTGTTCGACTGCGGCGGCATCAAGGCCGAGGTGTGCCGCGCAGGCTTTGCGCTGGCGCAGCAGCACGGTTTTGTGTTTTTTGGCGGTCACCCCATGGCCGGTACCGAGCGCAGCGGCTGGGCCGCCGCCCGCAACGGCCTGTTTGACAACGCCTCCATGCTGCTGGTGCCGCCCGCAGAAGCCACCGAGGCCGTATGCGAAGTGGACGCCATGCTGGAAAAATTCTTCCGCGCGCTGGGCTTCGGCCGCGTGGTACGCACCACCGCCGCCGAGCACGACCGCACCATCGCTTACACAAGCCAGCTGGCGCACGTGGTGTCCAGCGCGTACATCAAAAGCCCCACCGCCCAGAACTACGTGGGTTTTTCTGCGGGCAGCTTCAAGGATATGACCCGCGTGGCCTTCCTCAACGAGACCATGTGGACCGAGCTGTTCTGCGACAATGCCGAACCCCTTGTGGAGGAGATCGACTTCCTCATCGCCCGCCTTGCCGAATACCGCGCCGCCATTGCGGAAGGCGACGGCGTCCGGCTGAAGGAGCTTCTTGCCGAGGGCAAGCAGCTGAAGCTGCAAAGCGACGCCGCCGCAGGAAGATAAAAGGACCGCTTTTGCCCTTTGCGCAAAATGAATTTCTGAAAGGAAACCGCCATGCAGACCATTCGTGTACACGCCTCCCGTTCCTACGACATTCACATCGGCAGCGGCCTGCTGGAGCGCGCCGGCGCGCTTACCGCCGCCGTCAAGGCGCCCTGCCGTGTCATGCTGGTCAGCGATTCCAACGTGGCGCCGCTGTACGCTGAGCGCGCCGCCGCTTCCTATCAGGCGGCCGGGTTTGAGGTGTGCCGCTTTACCTTTGCCGCGGGCGAGGCCAGCAAAAACATGACCACGCTGGTGCAGCTTCTGGAGGCACTGGGCGAAGCGCAGCTCACCCGCAGCGACCTGCTGGTCGCGCTGGGCGGCGGCGTCACCGGCGATTTGACCGGCTTTGCCGCGGCAGTCTACCAGCGCGGCGTGGAATTTGTGCAGCTGCCCACCACGCTGCTTGCCGCAGTGGACTCCTCCGTCGGCGGCAAAACGGCGGTGGATCTGGCCTGCGGCAAAAACATGGCAGGGTGCTTCTGGCAGCCCAGCCTTGTGGTGTGCGACCCGGATGTGTTCGCCACTCTTTCGCCGGATCTGTTCGCCGACGGCATGGCCGAGGTCATCAAGTACGGTGTCATTCTGGACAAGCCCTTTTTTGAGTTTTTGGAAAACAGCGATCCCCACGCCGGGATCGAAGCCATCGTCGCCCGCTGCTGCGAGCTGAAACGGCAGGTGGTGGAGCAGGACGAGCGCGACACCGGCCTGCGCGCCCTGCTGAACTTTGGGCATACCGTCGGCCACGCCATCGAAAAATGCTCGCAGTTCTCTGTCTCCCACGGCAGCGGCGTGGCCATCGGCATGGTGGCCATGACCCGTGCCGCCGAAGCCGCGGGCTGTGCGCCTGCGGGCCTTGCGCAGCGCATTGCGGCGCTGTGCGTCAAAAACGATCTGCCCACCGGCGTCAGCATTGCTGCGCCGCAGCTGTGCGCCGCCGCCCATGGTGACAAAAAGCGGGGCAGCGGCGGCATCACGGTGGTGGTGCCCGCGCAGCTTGGCGCGGCCGTCGCCAAAAAACTGACGCTGGAAGAGCTGGATGCGTGGATCGCTGCCGGCATAAAAGAATAAAAGCCTGCACGGCTGTCCGGCCAAACCGGAAAAGCCTGCGTTTGAACGGAAATTCCCGCCTTTCGTGGCATTTTTACGGAAAGGAGCCCGCCATCCATGGATATCGCCCTTACTCCCGGCGTACTGCGGGGCGCGGTCAGCGTGCCCTCGTCCAAATCCTTCGTGCACCGGCAGCTCATCGCCGCCGCGCTGGCACAAACGCCCTGTACCATCGCGTTCCGCGGCTTTTCGCAGGACATCGCCGCCAGCGCGGCCTGCATCCGTGCGCTGGGCGGTGGGTGCGAACATCTGCCTGCAAACGAAGCCGGCACCGGGACGCTGTCCGTCACCCCTGCCGCCGTCCCGCCCGCCGGGGCGCTGCTCAACTGCGGCGAAAGCGGCTCCACCGCCCGTTTTTTCCTGCCGGTGGCCGCTGCGCTGTACGCGGCGCGGGGCGTTCCGGCAGCCTTTTCCATGACGGGCAGCGGCCGCCTGCCCGGCCGCCCCATGGCGGACCTGTGCGCCGCGCTGTGCGCCCACGGGTGCACTGTTTCGGCGCAAAGCCTGCCCCTTGCCGTTTCCGGCAGCCTGTGCGGCGGCGACTACGCCCTGCCGGGCAACGTCAGCAGCCAGTACGTCACCGGCCTGCTGCTGGCGCTGCCGCTGCTGCCTGCGGACAGCGTGCTCCGGCTGACCACCCCCGCGGTCTCCGCCGGGTATCTGGAGATCACCGCCGCCGTGCTGGCACAGTTCGGCGTGACGGTAAACAAATTTGATGAAAACGGCCTTTGCGGCTGGCGTATTCCCGGTGGGCAGCGGTATGCCGCCCCCGCGCACGTTGCCGCCGAGGGCGACTGGTCCAACGGGGCGTTCTGGCTTTGCGCCGACGCCATCCTCAAAGCCCGCGGCCACGCGGGCGTGGAGGTGCGCGGCCTGAACCCCGCCAGTGTGCAGGGCGACCGGGCTGTGCTGCGGGCCATTGCGGCCATCACCGCCCCGGGCGACACCGTGCTGGACGTGGACGCCATCCCCGACCTTGTTCCCGTGCTGGCGGTGCTTGCCGCCGCGCAGCAAAAAACCACCACCTTTGCGGGTGCCGGGCGGCTGCGCATCAAGGAAAGCGACCGCATCGCCACCACCTGTGCCCTGCTGCGGGCTTTGGGCGGCAGCGCGCAGGAAGGCCCGGATCACCTCACCGTCCGCGGCGCCGGCAGCCTGACCGGCGGCACGGTGGACGGCGCGGGTGACCACCGCATCGTCATGGCGGCGGCGGTGGCGTCGCTTGTGTGCACCGCACCCGTCACCGTCAACGGCGCACAGGCGGCGGACAAATCCTATCCCGCCTTTTTTGCCGACTGGTGCGCGCTGGGCGGCAGCTGTGCGGAACTCACCCCATAAGGAGGCTTTTCCATGTCGTTCGCATACGGTAAAAATCTTAAAATACAGGTGTTCGGGCAAAGCCATGCCGCCGCCATCGGCGTGGTGATGGACGGCCTGCCCGCCGGTGAAAGCGTAGCGCTTGCCGACGTGGCCGCCTTTATGGCCCGCCGTGCCCCGGGCAAAAACGTGCTTTCCACCGCCCGCAGGGAGGCGGACGCCCCCGAGGTGCTTTCCGGCCTTGTGGACGGGCACACCGTGGGTGCGCCGCTGGCGGCGCTCATCCGCAACACCGACACCCGCAGCGCGGACTACGCCAATCTGGCAAGCGGTGCGGCGGCTTCTCCGACGATGGAGACCCGCTGCGAAACCGCGGCGGTGGAACCGTCCGCGGCCAACGGCGCGGCCAAAGCCGCAGCCCCCGCTGTGCAGCCAGCCGGGACGGAAAGCCGTTCCGAACCCGTCGCGCAGCCTGCGGCCCCCGTCCTGCGCATTCCCCGTCCCGCCCACAGCGACTACCCCGCCTTTGTGCGTTACGGCGGCGCCAACGACATCCGCGGCGGCGGCGCGTACTCCGGCCGTATGACCGCACCGCTGTGCTTTGCCGGCGGCGTGGCGCTGCAGCTTCTGGCGCGGCGCGGCGTCCATGTGTACGCACACATCGCCTCGGTGGGCGGCGTCGCCGACGCCGTTCCGGACGCCTGCGCTCCGGACGAGATCGCTTTGGAGGCCGTCAAAACCAAGGCCTTCCCCGTGCTGGATGACGCCGCGGGCGAAAAAATGCAGGCCCTCATCGCCGCCGCCAAAGAAAACGGCGACTCGGTGGGAGGCAGCATCCGCTGCATCGTCACAGGCCTGCCCGCGGGCTTAGGCGCGCACATGTTCGACGGCGTGGAAAACCGCATCTCCGCTGCGGCCTTCGGCATCCCCGGCGTGCGCGGCATCGAATTCGGCAGCGGCTTTGCCGGCTGCGAGGGGTACGGTTCGCAGCAGAACGACCCCTATATTATGAAAAACGGCGCCGTGCGCACTGCCAAAAACGATGCGGGCGGCGTGCTGGGCGGCAGCACCACCGGCATGCCGCTGGTGTTCCGGCTGGCGCTCAAGCCCACGCCCTCCATCGGGCAGCCGCAGCAAAGCGTGGACCTCGCCGCCGGCGAACCCGCACAGCTTGCCGTCAAAGGCAGGCACGACCCCTGCATCGTCCACCGTGCCGTGCCGGTGGCGGAGGCCGTCGCCGCCATCGCCGTGCTGGACCTGCTGCTGGATCCCCCCGCCGTGTGGCAGTAAGCCCGCGCCCGCCTTTGTGGCCGCCGCGTGCAGCTGCGGCGGCACAGGCTTTATAATATATATCAATAATGAAATAGACCTCACGACACACGAAAGGAAGCGCCCATGGATCTCAAGCAACTCCGTGATCAGATCGACTCCATCGACGAACAGCTGGTGCAGCTGTTCACACAGCGCATGGAGATCGCCGCGCAGGTGGCGGAATACAAGCGCGCCAACGGCCTGCCCATTTTGAACCGCACCCGCGAACGCGAGGTGCTGGCCAAGGTCAGTGAGGGGCTTGCCGCCCCCATGGATCAGTTTACCCGGCGTCTGTTCACCGAGCTGATGTCCATGAGCCGCACCTACCAGTCGGTGTGCATGGCGCAGCCGCAGGACGAACCCGGCGCCGCCATCCGCGCCGCGCTGCAAAGCTCGCCCCGCAAGCTGCCCGGCACCGCCATGGTGGCCTGTCAGGGCGTGGAGGGCGCCTACTCGCAGATCGCCTGCGACAAGCTGTTCTCCGGCGCGTCCATCCTGTTTATGGAAAATTTTGAAGGCGTTGCCCGCGCCGTGAGCAGCGGTCTGTGCCAGTACGGTGTGCTTCCCATCGAAAACAACATCTATGGCAGCGTCAACGCGGTGTACGATCTGATGCAGAAGCACAGCTTCTACATCGTCAAATCCATCAAGCTGCGCATCAACCACAGCCTTGTGGCAAAGCCCGGCACAAAGCCGGAGGACATCCGCGAGATATTCTCCCACGAGCAGGCCATCGGCCAGTGCAGCGAATTTTTGAAGCAGTACCCCAATGCAAAGGTGACGCCGGTGGCAAATACCGCCGTTGCCGCCCGCAGCGTGGCCGAAAGCCCCCGCACCGACACCGCCGCCATCTGCTCTGCCGATGCCTGCGAGCTGTACGGGCTGGAAAAGCTGTTCCGCGACATCCAGAACTCCGACAACAACTACACCCGCTTCATCTGCATCGCCCGCGACCTGCAGATCTTTGAAGGCTGCACCCGCGTCAGCCTGATGTTCCGCGCCGCCCACAAGCCCGGCGCCCTGTACGAGGTGCTGTCGCACTTCGCCTCCATCGGCCTCAACGTCAGCAAGCTGGAAAGCCGCCCCATTTCCGGCCACGACTTCGAGTTCCAGTTCTATCTGGACGTGGAGGCCGACGTGCGTGACGAGCAGGTGGTCCGCCTGCTGTGCGACCTGCCCCGCTGCACCGAGCAGCTCACCTTCCTGGGGGCGTACACCGAAGCATGAGCATCCACGGACTTCTGGGGCGGACTCTGGGGCACAGCTTTTCGCCCCCCATTCATGCCATGCTGTGGGGCTGCGGCGACTACCGCCTGCTCCCCATGGAACCGGAGGAGGCACGCGCCTTCTTATTAAAGAAAGAATACGACTGGCTCAACGTCACCATCCCGTATAAGACCCTCGCGCTGGAGCTGTGCGACGTGGTGCACCCCCACGCCGCGGCCATCGGCGCGGTGAACACCGTACTGAACAAAAGCGGCGTGCTGTACGGCTATAACACCGACTACGCCGGCATGCGCTCGGCCCTTGCCATGGCGGGCATCTCCCCCGCCGGCAAAAAGGTGCTGGTGCTGGGCAGCGGCGGCACCTCGCTTACCGCGCAGGCCGTGGCCGCCGCCGAAGGCGCCGCGCAGGTGGTGGTTATCTCCCGCAGCGGCGCGGACAACTACACAAATCTGGACCGCCACGCCGACGCCGGGGTCATCATCAACACCACGCCGGTGGGCATGTACCCAAACGGCGGCGAAAGCCCGCTGTCGCTGCAGCATTTTCCGGCTCTGTCCGGCGTGATGGATGCGGTGTACAATCCGCTTGCCACCCCGCTGGTGCAGGCCGCCCGCGCCCGGGGCATTCCCGCCTGCGGCGGGCTTTCTATGCTGGTGGAGCAGGGCCGCGCCGCCGCCGAATATTTTTCCGGCAGCGCCATTTCCCTGGAAAAGGGGGCGCAGTGTCTGAAAGAGCTGCACAGGCAGCAGAGCAATCTGGTGCTCATCGGTATGCCGGGCTGCGGCAAAAGCACCGTGGGCCGTCTGCTTGCACGAGCGCTCGGCCGTCTCTTTGTGGATCTGGACAAGACTATCGAGGAGGAGACCGGCCGTACCATTCCGGAGATCTTCGCCGCAGACGGCGAGGAGGCCTTCCGCGCGCTGGAGACCGCCGCGGCCGCAAGGTACGGTGCGCAGCACGGGCTGGTCATCGCCTGCGGCGGCGGCACGCCTCTGCGGCAGGCCAACCGTACCGCGCTGGCGGGCAACGGCCGGGTGTATTATCTGGACGCCGCCGTGGACCGGCTCTCCGGCGAGGGCCGCCCTTTGAGCAAAAGCCCGCAGGCCATCCGGGAGCTGTGGCAGGCGCGTCACACCGTCTACGAAGCCTTTGCCCACGTCACCGTTCCCGACACCGACCCCCAAACCGAAGCCAACGCCATACTGGAGGATTTCAACGCATGAAGATCATGGTACTCAACGGGCCCAACCTCAACCTGCTGGGCGTGCGCGAACCGGGCATTTACGGCGCGGGCAGCTACGCCGACCTCATCGCCATGCTGAAAAGCTACGCCGACGGGTGCGGCATCGAGCTGGACTGCCGCCAGACCAACCACGAGGGTGTTCTGGTGGACTGGATCCACGAGGCCATGGGCAGCTTTGACGGCATCGTCATCAACCCCGGCGCCTATACCCATACCAGCATCGCCCTGCTGGATGCGGTCAAGGCGGTGCGGGTGCCCACCGTGGAGGTACACATCTCGGACGTGGACTCCCGCGAGGATTTCCGCCGCATATCCTACATCGGCATGGCCTGCGTGCACACCATCAAGGGGCACGGCCTGTCCGGTTATGTGGAGGGCATCCAATATCTGAAACAGTATCTGAAAAAATGAAAAATGAATATATACACCCGCATATTCACCGCGAATATGCGGGTGTATTTTTTTGTCATCCTTTTGTTCTTTTTGCGGATTTGCGTAAAAATGAGCGGAAGTTCGCGAAAACGGCTCGATTTGTTGTGCTTTGTGCAGTACAGTTACACACAACTGCCGGACATTTTGTGTAAAATGTCAAAGTGAAAGAAAATGCAAAAATAAGTGTTGACAATGAATATTTATGCTGATATAATAAGCACATCGAAAAAACACCGGCACAAAAGAGGGGAACGGCCCCAAGGCCGTCGGCCGGTGGAAAAAAAGCTTGCAAACATAAAAAAGGAGAATCACCATGAAAAAGATCATCGCTTTGGCCCTGGCCCTGTGCCTGTCCGTCCTGTGCTTCGCCGGCTGCTCTTCCAGCGGCAGCGACACCCTGACCGTCGCCATCTCTCCCGACTTCGCTCCCATGGAGTTCGTTGACCCCACCAAGGAGGGTCAGGATCAGTTCGTCGGCTTCGACGTTTCCATGGCCAAGTACTTCGCCGAGCAGATGGGCAAAGAGCTGGTCATCCAGCCCATGAGCTTCGACGCCTGCCAGACCGCCGTCTACACCGGTTCCGTTGATATGGCCATCTCCGGCTTCTCCTGGACCGAGGACCGCGCTGCCAACTACAACATCTCCGACTACTACCATGCCGGCGATAACGAGTCCAACCAGATCCTCATCACCCTGGCTGAGAACGGCGACAAGTTTGCCGACGTCGGCACCGGTGCCGGCCTGAAGGTTGGCGCACAGACCGCTTCTCTGCAGGAGAGCCTGGTCAAGGAACAGCTGCCCGACTGCGAACTGGTCACCATCGGCGACTTGGGCACCGCCATCCTGCAGCTGAAGAACGGCGACTTTGACGTTCTGGCTGTTGCCGAGGGCAACGGCGAGGCCATCATCGCTTCCAACCCCGAGGTTGCCAAGTCCGGCTTCTTCTTCGAAGTTGACGAGAAGTACACTGCCAACGTCGTGCTGCTGCAGAAGGGCGACGACGAGATGACCGAGCTGGTCAACGAGCTGATCGCCAAGGCTGAGGCCGAGGGCCTGAACGAGGTCTGGTACGCCGAGGCTCAGACCATCGCTGGTCTCGACGTCTCCTACGACGACGAAGGCAATGTGGCTGGCTGATAACTGAAGACCCAATCGCAGGACCGGCAGCTTATCACAGCTGCCGGCCTTGTGCTGATTAGCGAAAGGAAAACTGTTATGGATTTCAGTCTCATCATCCCCAACATCATCTCGCTGCTGGGCAAATACTGGCAGATCTTCCTGATCGAGGGCGTCAAAAACACGCTCATCCTCACCGCCATCTCGGTGGCAATGGGCACCGTGCTGGGCACCGTGGTAGCCATGCTGAAAATGTCCAAGTTCAAGATCGTCCGCTTTCTTGTGGCGCTGTACATCGAGGTCATCCGCGGTACGCCCATCCTGCTGCAGCT
Source organism: uncultured Faecalibacterium sp. (assembly GCA_964649475.1). GTDB lineage: Bacteria > Bacillota > Clostridia > Oscillospirales > Ruminococcaceae > UBA1762. Next base: position 1,039 of record CAZYRD010000077.1, on the reverse strand, counting down.
GTACATTTTCTACTTTGTCATTCCGCAGGTGCTCAAGTTCCTGGACCTGAGCCCCTTCATGTGGGTGGCCGTCGCGCTTTGCGTCAACTCCGCCGCCTACGTTTCCGAGGTCATCCGCTCCGGTATTCAGGCTGTGGACAAGGGCCAGACCGAGGCCGCCCGTTCTCTGGGCCTGTCGCAGGGTCAGACCATGATGAAGATCGTTCTGCCGCAGGCGGTGCGCAACATTCTGCCGGCGCTGGGCAACGAGTTCATCATGATGCTGAAGGAGACCTCTCTGGCCTCCACCTTCTTCCTGGGTGACCTGATGACCAGCTGCCTCATCGTCAAGGGTGCCACCTACCTCACCCTGGAGCCCATGATCATCGTTGCGCTCATCTACCTGTGCATGACCTACCCGCTCTCCAAGCTGGTGGGCTATTTTGAAAAGCGCATGAGCGGCGGCCAGTATAAGAGCAAGAAGAAAAAGAGCCTGAAAGAGATCAAAGCGGAGGTACAGGCGTAATGGAAATGATCAGAACCGAAGACCTGCACAAAAGCTTTGGCAAGCTGAAGGTGCTTACCGGCGTCAACGAAACCATCCATAAGGGCGAGGTGGTCTCCATCATCGGCCCGTCCGGCGGCGGCAAGTCCACCTTCCTGCGCTGCCTCAACCTGCTGGAGACCCCCGAAAAAGGCCACATCTATTTTGAAGGTGAGGAGATCACCGGCAAAAAGGTGGACATCGACAAGCACCGCCAGAAAATGGGCATGGTGTTCCAGCAGTTCAACGTGTTCCCCCACCTGTCCGTGTGCGACAACATCACCCTTGCCCCCAAGCTGCTGAAAGGCAAAAGCGAGGCCGAAGCCAACGAGATGGCCATGGAGCTGCTGAACCGCGTCGGCCTGCTGGATAAGCTGGACGAGATGCCCGGCAACCTTTCCGGCGGCCAGAAGCAGCGTCTTGCCATCGTGCGCGCTCTTGCCATGGAGCCGGAGGTCATGCTGTTTGACGAGCCCACCTCCGCCCTTGACCCCGAAATGGTCGGCGAGGTTCTGG
>CAZYRD010000076.1:0-10689 GCA_964649475.1 uncultured Faecalibacterium sp. | reverse complement strand
GCCCGGCAGACACCGGGCGTGCGCGGTAACGGGCGCACCCGCCGCAGGCTATGCGTTTTTTGCACGGACGGCCCGCCGCACAGCGCCTGCCGGAACAGACGCCCACGCAGCAGACCTGCAAAACCGCCTCACCGGCGAAACTCCGGGACCATGTTCCCCCGTGCGGCAGGCGCCTGCTTTCAGCCGGTGGCAGGCTCTCTGTCAGCCGTTCGCGGCGGGGTACTCTTCCCTTCACAGTAGTTGGGCATATTGATGTATTTTATATTATAATGTCTTTGTGCCCGGATTGTCAAGAGGAAAAGCTTCACCACTGTCCCGTCATGAAAAAAGAGGGTAAACTGCCTGCTTTCTCTTGAATTTTCTTGATCATTGTGATACCATTGTTTTGCCACACAAATTTTATACCTCTTCACGAAGCGTGCGTTTTTACTTCGGTAAAAATGCAGGCTCTGCTTTCGTACGCTTTCGGCGTGGAGGTAAATTTGTGTGGCAACAAATGGGGCTATGCATTTTTCGGTGCGTAGCTTCGGCTACGCACTCTTTTATTTACAGAAAGAAGGAAATGAAAATGAAAAAAGCATTGTCCCTACTCTTGGCACTTGTGATGTGCATGGGTCTGTGTGCTTGTGGAGCGGAAAGTGAAAAGACCGAAACGACTACCGAACCTTCCACCGAAACGACAGCGCCTGTTGTTAATACGACCACAGAACCCGAAGAAACAAGCCCTTCTGAGCCCTCATCTCCTGTATTTTACAATCCCGATACGACAACATACGAAGAACTTGATGCGATGATTATTGACCAAGGCAATCGTCATGGTATGAATGCTTTCTGCTTTGACAATAGTTGGATATATGGTGCATGGTCTGGTCGAAATTACACTGGTGAAGTGGTCAAAGTCCGTTATGATAATTCCGATTGGACAGTCATTGACTCCGATACCAACGGAAGTTTCGCTTCTTGCCAAGCAATAAAGAGCGGTTACATCTACTACAGCCAGGACACTGATGATGGTACAGAACTTGTAAAAGTGCGTTCCTCCGGCGAGGATGCCAAAGTAATCATTGCAAATCATTCGGGCTCTATCCAAATAGTAGATAATTATATTTACTATACTATTCCCGAAGCGTGGACCGAAGATTACTCCGCCGTTACAGAAGAATCCTCTCATTTGTATCGTTGCGACCTGAATGGTGAAAATGCAGAAGCGATTCTCGAAACCCCTGTCTACTATTTTACTGTTTTTGGGGACTATGTTCTCTATCAGAATGATAGAGATAATATGACATTACATATTTATGAAATGTCTACTGGCGAGGATGTACGCATCAATGAGCAAAGGTCTTTCTGGCCCATCTATGACGGTAATTATATTTATTATCTTTCCGACAGCACTTCTCCTGAAGAATATCAGCACAAACTTTGGCGTATGACGCTCGACGGAAACGCAAATGAAGAAGTTGACTTAGGGTGCTACTTGGGTGGCTTATTGCTGCGTGGCGATTACATCTATTACATCAACATGGATGATAGTGGCAGAATCTATCGTTGCCTCAAAGATGGGTCTGAAATTGAATTGGTTACGCAGGATTCAAATATTTCTACTTTCCAGTGGGTCAACAATTGTCTTGCCTATGTAACCAGAAATGAAGAAGGTTATATTTCTGGCATTTACCTATGTGATGCTGATGGAGCAGATAGAATTGAGTTCTGTAAGTCTGATGGTTATTGGTACCTTGGCTAATCACATTTGGATTTAAGCCTTGCTTGAAGAATTATCATTGCAGAATAAAACATACGGAGCGGACGCAAGTCCGCTCCACCAGATTGTAGAAAAACCCCACTTTCCTTTACGCGAAAGTGGGGTTTGTGCTATTCATCGGGCGAAAAGTCGGGAAAATCAGGCATAGAATCACTGAAAACGAGGGAGACGACTTTCCTCCATGCCGTTTCCATTTCCAAAGGGCCAGCTTTTTGAGATTCATGGCAGCAAACTTAAGCTTGACCCAATTCGTGACCTGGGTCAAGCCTCTGTACTGCGTATAGCGCATGCCGTATTTCTCTTTTGCGTCGGCAAAAACACGCTCGATCTTCTCTTTTCGCAGTTTGTACAAGTCTGCATACTCCGGCGTGTGCCGTGCATCCACCAGCACGACGTACTCGGTCTGCGGCATCTCCAACTGCACGGGAGCCTGCGCCGCAGGCAGTTCAAACCGCACCGGAAGCAGCAGACGCACCGCCAGCACCAGCCACAGCAGGCTCAGCAGCCGGGCGTGATAGCGCTTTTGCAGCAGCGGGCGCACCAGTGCCAGCACAGCGATGAGCGCCGACACCGTCAGCGCCGCGCCGATATAGGTCAAAAACATCTGTGTCATTCTGTTCCGGCTCCTTTCCATGGGGCGTATTTCTCTGTTTTTTCGGCGAATGCCTTTGCTGTTTGCCGGAAAAACACCGCCGTCAAAAAACAGCGTTACAGGTTCTTTTTCAGCTCTTCCAGATACTGCTGCAGCTCGTCGATATCCCTGCGGCTAAGCGCATCGCTGCTGTTCAGCGCGGCCATAAAATTCTTGGCGCTGCCGGCAAACAGCCGGTCCAGTATGGTGCGGCTCTCCCGGGGAAGATACTCCTGCTGTGCCACCGCCGCGCTGTACAGGTAGCCCCGCCCCTGCTTTTGCCGCTGTACAAAGCCCTTGGTCTCCAGCCGCTGCAGCAGCGTCAGCACCGTGGTGGCCGCCCAGCCGTGGGCCTGCGCCAGCGCCTGTGTCACCTGCGCGCCGGTCATCGGCTGCGGAGAAGCCCACAGCACTTTCATCACATCCAGTTCGGTATCCGGCAGACGGACATGCTCTTTCATCAGCTCTGCCTCCTTTTCACTTCAACTACGTTTGTAGAATTTCTTTTATCTGTATTCTACATTTGTAAAACGACTTTGTCAATACCTGCACCTCCAAATATCACCGGCTGTTTTTGTACGGGTTGACGCTGAGATTTCCCCCGCACTTTTCTCACAAAGCAGCCGGCAGTTTCTGTTCCCATGATTTTCACGATGACAAACGCTGCAAAATGATGTACAATAGGGGCAGAGCTTTTCCGATTTTTTTCTGCAAGGGAGTACGACTATGCTGCAATTCATCCTTGGGCGGGCGGGCACCGGCAAAACCACGGCGGTATGGCAGGCCATACGCGTCCGCGCCGCTGCGGGCAAACGCTCGCTGCTGCTGGTGCCGGAGCAGTTTGCCAGTACGGCAGACCTGACCGGATATCTGCAGCTGGGGGATGAGCTGCACAGCCTGCTGAAGGTGTGCAGCTTCCGCACGCTGACCGGCATGCTGGAGGACACTTTCGGCGGCGGTGCGCTGCCGGATATCAGCGACGCCGGCCGCATGGTGCTGATGCGCCGCACGCTGGCGCAGCTGGGCGACGCCATCGTGTTTTTCCACCGCAGCCGCCGCAGCGCGCGTTTCTGCGCCGACTGCGCCGAAGCCCTGCAGCAGCTGAAATACTGCGGCGTGGAGCCGGAGCTTCTGGAGACCGCCGCCGACAGCGCCGCCGCAGCCCGTGCCGGCCGCCTGCGGGAGCTGGCGCTCATCTACCGCGCCTATGAGGAGACCCGCAGCCGCACCGGACTGGAGCCGGTGGACCGCATCAGCCGCGCCGTCGACCGGATGCAGGACAGCTTTTTTGCAGACACCGCCCTGTTTGTGGACGGCTTCGGCGAATTCACTGCGCCGGAGGCCGCACTGCTGCGCCGTGCCCTTGCCGCAGCCGATGAGGTGACCGTCACGCTCACCTGTCCCGATGCGGATTTCGGTGCCCACCGGTTCACGGTGTTTTCCCCCGCCGCCGCCACCGGCCGTCATTTGAGGGCGCTGGCCGCCTCCGCAGGTGTGGCTGAAGCGCCGCCCCTTGTGCTTTCCGGCAACAGGCGCGCGCTGCACCCGCAGCTTGCCGCGGTGGAGCAGCTTCTCGGCGGCGGCGCCGTGCCGCAGCACACCGCAGAAGCCACGGAGACCGACCCGCTGCACGGCGTGTACTGCCGCGCGGCGGACAGTCTGTACGAGGAGGCCATGTTTGCCGCCGCCCGCTGTGCGGCACTGGGCCGCGCAGGCGTCCCCTACGAGCAGATGACCGTCGTCTGCCGCGACCCGCAGACCTATCTGCCCGCACTGCAGTACGCCTTTGGGCTGTACGACGTTCCGCTGTTCACCGGCAGCACCGTCAGCGCCGAATACGCCCCCATGGCGGTGTTTCTGCGGGCTGCGCTGGGCATCGCCCGCAGCGGCCTTTCCGGCGAGGGCATTCTCGCCCTGCTGAAAACCGGCCTTTGCGGCGCACCGGAGGCCGCCCTCAGCGCGCTGGAAAACTACATCTACACATGGAACCCCCGCGCCGCCGACTGGCGCGTTCCTTTCACGCAGAACCCCGCCGGCATGGACGCGGGCGAGCCCGGCGAGGCCGAGCTGCGGCTGCTGGAGCTTGCCAACAGCCTGCGGGAGAAAATGGTGCCCGCCGTGGAGCGCTTCCGCGCCGAGTGCGGCAAGACCGGCCGCAGCCTTTCCGCCGCGCTGTACCGGCTGCTGCTGGCCGTCGGTGCGCAGGAGACCGTCACCGGATGGATCGCCGACGAAGCGGCACAGGGCCTGGGCGCGTTTGACAGCGCCCGCATGTGGGAGACCGTCGTCGGCTTTCTGGATGAGATGGCCGCTCTGCTGGGCGACGAGGAGGTCACCCCCGCCGAGTACGACGATCTTCTCTGCATCCTGCTGCGCGCCGCCGAGATCGGTCAGGCGCCCCACACGCAGAATCAGGTGCAGCTTGCCGCGGCGGACCGCGTCCGGCTGGACAATCCCGACCACGTCTTTGTTCTGGGCCTGAACGAGGGCGTTTTCCCCGCGCCCGTGGGCGACAGCCCGCTTTTGACCAACGACGACCGCGCCCAGCTTTCCGCGCTGGGCGCCCCGCTGAGCGGCGATTACGAAAACATGGTGCTGCGCGAGGAGATGAACCTGTACCGTGTGCTGACCGGCGCCCGCCGCAGCCTGACGCTTTCGTGGCTTGCCAAAAAGAACGGCGTGCCGCAAAGCGTCTGCGCACCGGTGCAGCGCCTTTGCGCCGCACTGGAGCTTGCCCCCGCTGCCCTCTCGCCGCAGGAGCTGGCGCTGACCCCTGCCGCCGCGCTGGAGCTGCTTGCCGCCCGCTGGCGGGAGGACAGCCCCGCCGTGGCCGCGCTGCGCGCCGCGCTGGAGACCGTGCCGGAGATGACGGGCCGCCTGCGTGCGCTGGAAGCCGCCGGGGGCCGCGCGGATCTTGCCGTGGAGGACACCGCCTCTCTGCGTCAGCTGCTGGGCAGGGAGATGTCCATCAGCCCCAGCCGGATGGAAAGCTATTACGAATGCCCGTTCGGGTATTTTCTGCATTACGTTCTGGGCGTGCGTCCCCGCCCCAAAGCGGAGCTTGGCATACCCCAGAGCGGCACCCTCGTGCACTGGCTGATGGAACACCTGCTGCGGGATTTCCCCCGGCTGGAAGGTCTGGACGACAAGGAGCTGGACGCACAGGTGCGCCGCCGCATCGACGCCTACGCCGCCGAAAAGTTGCCGGGCCAGTCCGGACAGCGGTTCGGCTATCTTCTGCAGCGCATCGGCGACAACTGCGTGCGGCTGCTGCAGTACATCCGCGACGAGCTTGCCCAAAGCAGCTTTGTCCCCTGCGCGTTTGAGCAGGAGATCGGCAGCGAGGGCGGCGTGCCCGCGCTGGAATTCACCGGAACGCACGGGCAGCGGGTGCGCATCATCGGCACCGTGGACCGGGTGGACACCATGACGCAGAACGGCCGCACCTGGCTGCGCGTGGTGGACTACAAAACCGGCTCCAAAAGCTTTTCGCTGGACGATGTGTGCTGCGGCATCAATACCCAGATGCTGCTGTATCTGTTCACCCTGACGCAGAACGGACAGGCCGCCTTTGGCGAAAGCACCCCCGCCGGCGTGCTGTATCTGCTCAGTGATCCGCCGCCCGGCACGGACGAGAAAAAAAGCGCATTTTCGGTGGACGGCCTTGTGCTGGATGACGACGCCGTGCTGCTGGGCATGGACGCAGACGGCGAGGGCCGCTGGCTGCCCGCCGGTCTGCGCATCAGGGACGGCCGCCCCGTGGGCGACAAGCTGGTCAGCCTTGCGCTGCTGGGCAGCATCGCCAACCGGCTGGAAACGCTGATCCTGCAGATGGCGGACGGCCTGTATGACGGCGGCATTGCCGCCAAACCGCTGCAGCACGGGCATATTCTGCGCTGCACAAGCTGCGATTACCGCCCCGTGTGCCGCCACCGCGACGGCGAAAACGAGGCCGAGGTGCCCAAGGGCATCTGGAAGAGCATTCTGATCACACCGAAGGACGAGGAGGTGACGCCGTGAGCCGCAGCTGGACCCCGCAGCAGAAGCAGGCCATTGAAGACCGCGGCGGCGCACTGCTGCTTTCCGCCGCAGCGGGCAGCGGCAAGACCGCCGTGCTGACCCAGCGCGCCGTGGAGCTGATCGCCGACGAGGCCGCCGGTGTGGAGGCCGACCGTCTGCTCATCGTCACCTTTACCAACGCCGCAGCCGCCGAGCTGCGCCAGCGCATGGCCGCCGCGCTGGACGAAAAACTGGCTCAGAACCCCGGCAGCACCTGGCTGAAGCGGCAGAAGCTGCTGCTCGGCCGCGCCTCCGTCTGCACCGTAGACAGCTTCTGTATCGACCTGCTGACCCGCCATTTCAACGAGAGCGGTCTGCCCGGCGACTTCACCGTCATCAAGACCGCCGAAGAGACCGCACTGCGGCAGGAGGCGCTGGAGGAGACTCTTGAGACCGCCTATGAGGACGAGGCGTTCCGCCGGTTCGTCTCCATGTACGGCCGTGCCCGCAGCGACGCAGCCGCCGGCGAGACCATTCTCAAACTTTACGATATCTCCCGCGCCATGGCTGAACCGGAGCGCTGGTGGCAGAGCCTTGCCGACGCCTACGGCGCGCAGGGCTCCCCCGCCGGAACGCCCTGGGGCGCCGAGCTTCTGGACGCCGCCGAAACCCAGCTGCACGCCGCCTGCCTGCGGCTGCAGCGCGCTCTGGAGCTGGCGCAGCAGGATGAGGACCTTGTCAAATTCATCGATCCCCTGCGGGACGAGCTGGCACAGGCAGACCGCATTCAGGAGGCCGTGCGCGCCCGCGACTGGGACCTTGCCTGTGCACGCAGCCGCGCCGCCGTTTTCGGGCGGTTTCCCGCGCTGCGCAAGGGCGACGCCGCACTGCGCGGGCGCATCAAGGATCTGCGCGGTGAAAGCAAGGAGCTGGTGCTGGATCTTTCCAAAAAGATCTTTCTGTGCGACACGGAGGAATTTGCTGCCGAACAGCGCTTCTGCCTGCCCATGGCACAGGCGCTGACCGCCGCCGTACAGCGTTTTTCCGACCTTCTTTTTGAAAAAAAGGTCGAGGCCAAGGCCTTCGGCTTTGACGATTTTGAACACGCCGCTCTGCGCCTGCTGCAAAACCCGGACGGCAGCCGTACCCCGCTGGCGCAGGAGCTTTGTGAGCATTACGCGCTGGTGATGGTGGACGAGTACCAGGACACCAACGACCTGCAGGACCGCCTGTACCAGATGCTGGCCCGGCCCGACGGCTCCAATCTGTTTTTTGTGGGCGACGTCAAGCAGAGCATCTACGGCTTCCGGCAGGCAAAGCCGGAGTGCTTTATCGCCAAAAAGGACGCCTACGCCCCTTACGACGGCGAAACCTATCCCGCCACCATCCTGCTCTCCAGCAATTTCCGTTCCACCGCCGCCACGCTGCACGCCATCAACGATATTTTTACGCCGCTGTTCTGCCGCGCGGTGGGCGGTGTGGACTACACCGACGGCGAAGAGCTGGTGCCCGGCCTTGGCGAGACCGCGCTGGAGGTTCCGGTGGAGGTGCTGCTGACCGATACCTCGCCCGAACCGGACGCGGAGATCCCCAACGACGACGTCGTCACCGTGACGGATCGCATCGCCGCCATGCTGGCTGCCGGCGCACCGGTGCGGGAGGGCAGCGGCACCCGCCCCTGCCGCCCGGGAGATTTCTGCATTTTGCTGCGCAGCCCCGGCAAAAAAGGCACCCTTTACACCGACCGGCTGGAAAGCATGGGCATCGGTGCGTTCTGCCGCGCCGAGGACGAGCTGCTCGCCGACCCGCAGGTGGGGCTGCTGTTAAGCTTTCTGCGCGTGCTGGACAACCCCGGACAGGACATTCACCTTGCTGCGCTGCTGCTGTCGCCGCTGTACGGCTTTTCGCCGGATGACCTCACCGCCGTGCGCCTTGCCTGCCGCAAGGGCACGCTGTACGCCGCGCTGCTGCGGCTGAACGGCGAGGACGGCGAAGCCGCCTTTGCGCCGCTTTCACTTGTGGGACGCACCGGGGCGTTTCTTGCCTCGCTGCGCACCCTGCGCCGCCGCGCCATGGGCATGCCGGTGCAGGATATCTGCGCCATGCTGCTGGACGAGACCGGCCTGTACCATATGGCAGGCGCACTGCCCGGCGGTGAAAGCTGCCAGCAGAACCTGCGCACCTTCCAGAGCGTCTGCGCCGAGTACGCCGGCAGCGGCGGGCTTTCCGGCTTTCTGCGTCTGGTGGATTCCGCCGTGCGCAACGGCCGCCCCCTCACCGACCGCCGCAGCACGGGCAGCCCTGCGGACCGGGTGCAGCTGATGAGCATCCACGCCAGCAAGGGGCTGGAATTTCCCATCGTCATTCTGGCAGACGCCGCCCACGCCTTCAACACCACCGACACCAACGGCAACCTGCTGTGCCACAGCGAGCTGGGCATGGCGTTCCGCCGGCAGCTGCCGGACACCCGCACGCTGGCCCCCACGCTGGCGGTGCGCGCCATTGCCGCCCGTATGCAGCGGGAGCTTGCCGCCGAGGAGATGCGCCTGCTGTATGTGGCGCTGACCCGTGCGCGGGATCGTCTGGTCCTTTCGTGGAATTTGAAAAATCCCGCCGCCGTGCTGAACGACCGCGCCCTTGCACTGGACGCAGGCAGCGGTACGCCGGATCTTTACACCCTGCGCCACACCGGCATTTACGGCATGAGCCACTGGCTGATGCTGGCGCTGCTGGGCCATCCGGACGCCCACGCCCTGCGGGAGTCCTGCGGCTGGCAGGATCTTGTCCGCCGCAGCGGCACCCGCGGCCGTTTTGCAGCAGAGCTCTGCCGTGCACCGGCCGCCTCCGCGCAGGAGGACGGCACGCCGCAGCGCACCGCCGCACCGGACCCGGTCCTTACCGCCGCCCTTTGCGAAAACTTCCGCAGGGCGCCCGCCTCCGCGCAGCCGCTGCCGGTCAAGGTGAGCGTTTCGGCCCTGAGCCACAAGAACGCCGCGCCGGTGCTGAGCAAACCGGCCTTTCTGCACAAGGAGGGCATGACCGCCGCCCAGAAGGGCACCGCGCTGCACAAGTTTTTACAGCTGGCGGACCTTGCCGCCGCCCGGCAGGACCTCTCCGCCGAGCTTGCCCGCCTTGTGAACGGCGGCTACATCGCCGAAACGGACGCCGCCGCCATTGACCGAAAGGTGCTGGAACGGTTTCTGCAAAGCGAACTGGTGGCGCGCATGCTGGCCGCCCCCACGCTGCTGCGGGAATATGAGTTCATCAGCCGCATCCCGGCGGGACTTCTGGCCGAAGCCGCCGCACCCGCCGCACACGGACAGGACACCGTTTTTCTGCTGGGCATCGCCGACTGCATCCTTGTGTACGACGGCACCGCCGAGCTGGTGGATTACAAAACCGACCACGGCAAAACACCGCAGCAGTTTCTGGATGCCTACGCCACCCAGCTGGCGCTGTACCGGGACGCCGTTGAAAAGCGCCTGAACGTCAAAGTCACCCGCAGCGTCATTTACAGTTTTTCGCTGGGGCAGGAGATCGAGGTGCCGTAATTTTTTTTCACAGCTAATATACTCGCTCTGTTACAGAACGGACGCTCCCGAAACTATGCTATTCCCAAAAAGCATAGCGGCGGAAGCGTCCATTTTTTTGCAGTCGGCTTGCGTCCGGCCAAAATCGTGGTATACTATAAAATGGTATGATAATGCATGGAATACAAAGCAAAGGAGCAATTCTCTATGCGAAAGACAAAAATCGTGTGTACCGTCGGCCCCGCCTGCGAGGACGCGGACACTCTGAAAGCAATGATCCGCGCCGGCATGAACGTGGCCAGGCTGAACTTTTCCCACGGCACGCATGAGCAGCACCAGCAGAAGATCGACCTGTTGAAGCAGGTGCGGAAGGAGCTGAACGTGCCCCTTGCCATCATGCTGGACACCAAGGGTCCGGAGTACCGCATCCGCACCTTTGCAAACGGCAGCGTGGAGCTGACCGAGGGCCAGACCTTCACCTTTACCACCGACCAGAACACCGTCGGCGACGAGACCCGCGTTGCCGTCAGCTATGCCGGTATGACGGCCGACCTGTGTGTGGGCGACACCATCCTCGTCAACAACGGCCTGCTGGTGTTCCGCGTGGAAAGCCTTACCGGCACCGACGCCGTGTGCACGGTGCTGGAGGGCGGCGTCATGTCCGACCGCAAAAGCATGGCGTTCCCGGGCAAGGTGCTCAACCAGATCTATCTGAGCGAACAGGACAAGGCCGACCTGCTGTTCGGCATCAAAAACGACGTGGATTT
>CAZYRD010000075.1:5910-10794 GCA_964649475.1 uncultured Faecalibacterium sp. | reverse complement strand
CTTCCGCTTTCTGGAAAACTTCAACTACCCCTACATCTCCGCCACCGTCACCGAGTTCTGGCGCCGCTGGCATATTTCACTGTCCTCCTGGTTCCGGGATTATCTGTACATCCCGCTGGGCGGCAACCGCAGGGGCGCAGTGCGCACACTGGTCAATCTGGGCATTGTGTTTGCCGTCACCGGCCTGTGGCACGGCGCCGAGCTGCAGTTCATCGCGTGGGGCCTGTACCACGGCGCGTTCCTCATCGCCGAGCGCCTGCTCAATGTGAAAAAATGGCAGCTGCAGGGGCCGAAAAAGCTGGCCGCGCGGGTGTATACGCTGGCGGCGGTGCTGTTTGGCTGGGTGCTGTTCCGTGCGCCGGGGCTGAAAAGCGCGCTTGTGTATATGGGACGCATGCTCATCCCCGCATTTGAAGGCGCCGCCTGCACCGCCATCCGTTTTCTGGACGGCCGCACCGTGCTGCTGCTGGTGCTGGGCATTCTGCTGTGCGGCCCGCTGCAAAGCTGCTGCAAAAAGCTGCACGGGGCGGTGTTCAGCGAGGAAAACACCGGCTTTGCGCAGATCGCCGTGCTGACAGTGCTGTTCCTGTACGACATGGTGCTGCTCATCAGCAACACCTACAACCCCTTTATCTATTTCCGTTTTTAAGGAGGAGCCATGAAAAAACGACAGCTTCTTCTTGTCATCGTGTTCTGCCTGCTGGTGTTTGCCATGCCGGTGCTGTTTTTGCTCAACCAGCACATCGTGCTGGACAGCGTATACGAGGGGCAGAATTTTGAAAAACGTACCCCCTCGCCGCTGCCGGATGTGCGCCAGACGGGGCTTTCCGCGTGGCCGGACGCCATGGAGGAGTACCTGCGCGACCATCTGCCCATGCGCCATGCCATCATCCTGTTCAACGGCAGGGTGAACAGAGATCTGCTGGGCAGCACCACCTCGCAGAAGATCCTGCTCGGCAAGGACGGGTGGATCTTCTTCAAGGATTACGACGACATCACCAACATCGCCGATTATCAGGGCATTCTTCCGCTGGACGAAGACATGGCCGCCAACACCGTCGCTCTGCTGGAGCAGCTTGCGCAGCAGCAGGCCGCCCGCGGCTGCCAGACCGTGCTGCTCATCCCGCCCAACAAGGAGGCCGTCTACGGCGAGTACCTGCCCGACGGCATCCCCCAGCTGGACTCCGTCAGCCGCAGCGACCGTCTGCTGGCGCTGGCGGCGCAGCAGGCGCCCACCTTGCTTGTGGCGGATCCCAAGCCCGAGCTTCTGCAGCTGGCGCAGACGGACAAGCAGCTGTACTATAAGGCGGACACCCACTGGACCGAGCGCGGCGCCTATGTGGGCATGACCGCCGTGCTGGAAGCGCTGGGCGAGGCGTACGAGCCTTACGCCGCCGAAGATTTTTATCAAGACGGCACCATCACCGTCGACCTGGGCGGTCTGGGCGCGCTGCCGCTGGATGCGGAGCCCGTCTGGGCCATAGACCTGCAGCCTGCGGTCAAGGTGAAAAAGGTGACCGCCCCCGTCGGCACCCGGTACGAAAGCACCGCCGCCGACGAACGCCATGTGCTGGTTCTGGGCGACAGCTTCCGCTATTATCTGGAGACCCTGCTGCCCCAGCGCTTTGCCACGGTGACCTTTGCCTCCCTGTCGGACATGGATGCGGAGTACCTGCAAAGCTGCGATCCGGACATCCTCATCGTGCAGCAGGTGGAGCGCAACCTGGGCAATTTCGAGACCTTCCTGCCCCGCTATCTGGCGGAATAAAGGGGCTGCTGCAGTTTTGCAGCACGCCCTCCTATAGCCTTCTTATAAGCCGCCGCTCTTGACAAACCCCGCCGGTATGATATAATAAGTGGCAACACATTCTTTATCACCGAAAGGAACTCTGCGACCATCATGGCTGATCCCGACCCGGACCGAACCAATACCACCGGTCCCTGTTATACGATCACAGATACCATAAATACAGGCATACCCGCAGCCCTGTTTTCAGGGCCGCCCGGGTATGCCTTTTTGTCGCCATTTTTCGCTGGCTGACTGCAAAACGGACACCATATACCAAACCATGCCGTCCGGCGCGCCGCGCCGCGGCCTTTACACAAGGAGTAAACAACACACCATGAATATAGGTCTTATGCTTCTGCTGCAGGTGGTGCTCATCGGCGTCAACGCCGTGTGCGCCTGCGCCGAGATCGCCGTCATCTCGTTCAACGATACCAAGCTGGAAAAAATGGCCGAAAGCGGCGACCGCCGCGCCAAAAGGCTGGCAAAGCTCACCTCCCAGCCGGGACGTTTTCTGTCCACCATTCAGGTGGCCATCACGCTGGCGGGCTTTCTGGGCTCCGCCTTCGCCGCCGAAAACTTCTCCGGCGTTCTGGTGGACTGGCTCGTCGGCCTCGGTGTCGGCATCCCCACCGACGTGCTGGACAGCATCGCCGTCGTGGTCATCACCCTTATTCTGTCCTACTTCACGCTGGTTTTCGGCGAGCTCGTGCCCAAGCAGCTTGCCATGAAAAAAGCCGAAAGCATCGCCCTCGGCCTTTCTGCGCCGCTCACCGGTGTCTCCACGGTGTTTGCGCCCATCGTGGCGCTGCTCACCGTTTCCACCAACGCCGTGCTGCGGCTGATGGGCATCGACCCCAACGCCCACGACGACGAGGTCAGCGAGGAAGAGATCCGCATGATGGTGGACGCCGGCAGCGAAAAGGGCGTCATCGACTCCACCGAGCAGGAATTCATCAACAACGTCTTTGATTTTGACGACATCACTGCCGGCGAACTGGCCACCCACCGTACCGAGGTCAAGGCCCTGTGGCTGGACGAAAGCTGCGAGGAGTGGGACGCCACCATCCGCGGCTGCCGGCTGACCCGCTTCCCCGTGTGCGGCGACGGCGTGGACGACATCCGCGGCATTCTGGACGTGCGCGATTACTTCCGTCTGCCCTCTGTCGACCGTGAGACCGTGCTGAGCATGGCGGTGCGTCCGGCGTGGTTTGTGCCCGAGACCGTCACCGCCAACGTGCTGCTGCAGAACATGCGCAGCGGCGGCCACAGCTTTGCCGTGGTTCTGGATGAGTACGGCGGCGTGTACGGCATCATCACCATGTCCGACCTGGTGCAGCGTCTGGTGGGTGATCTGGGCGACGACGGCGTGCCCGCCGGCGAGGATGACGAGATCACAGCTCAGCCGGACGGCAGCTGGCTCATCCGCGGCGCCGCCGCGCTGGAAAAAGTGGAAAAAACGCTGGGCATCACGCTTGACACCGACGCCGACGACTATGATACCTTCGGTGGTCTGGTATTCGGCACGCTGGGGCGTGTTCTGGCGGACGGCGAGACCGTCACCGCCTGCATGCAGGGACTGGAGGTGCAGGTGCTGCAGGCAGAAAACCGCCACATGCGCCTTGCCGCCGTGCGCGTGCTGCCCAAAGAGGAAGAACCGGACGAGGAGTAAATCTGCCGTCCTGCGGTTTGCAGGCGCATAAAATAAAGGAGGCCCGCTATGCTGAACGTGACGAAATTTGAAGTGCTGGATAAGCTGCCCGACCCCTTCACCTTCAAAAACGGCGAAAAGGTGAAAAACACCGCCGACTGGCGTGCCCGCCGTGCCGAGCTGTACGACGACGTCATCACGCTGCAGTACGGCCACCAGCCGCCGCAGCCGGAGTTCGTGCGGGTGCAGCGCACCTGCAAGCAGGCGCTGGTGGAAAACGCCATCGTGGCCTACCGCATCACCACCGGGCGTCTGGCGCACCCCGTGGTGTATACCATGTATGTGTTTCTGCCCGCAGGCTACACTCCCGGCGAAAAATACCCCGTGGTGCTGGACGGCGACGGCGTTTACGCCGTCACCAACGACATGAGCAATATCCGCCTTTTCACCGAAAACGGCATCATCTTTGCCCGGTTCGACCGCACCCAGCTGGCGGACGACACCGCGTGGCAGCAGCCCTGGTGCGACGGCCGCACAGGCCCCCTGTACGACTGTTACCCCGACTATGACTTCGGCGCGCTGGGCGCGTGGGCGTGGGGGTACCGCCGCGCCATCGACGCGCTGGCGCAGATGGACTACGTGGATATGAGCTGCATCGCCGTCACCGGCCACAGCCGCGGCGGCAAGACCGCCCTTCTGGCCGGTGCGCTGGACGAGCGCATCGCCATCGTCAATCCGGTGCAGACCTGCGCGGGCGGCGGCGCGTGCTACCGCGTGCACATGTCCGGCACCGAGGACGGCGGCGAGGAAGCCCGCAGCGAAACGCTGGCGGACATCTGGCGCAATCTGGGCTTCTGGTTCGGCCCGCGCATGGGCGATTACGTACACAACGAGGCCGGCCTGCCCTTTGACAGCCACATGCTCAAGGCTATGGTCGCCCCGCGCACCCTGCTGATGAGCGAGGCCGCCGGAGACCTGTGGGCCAACCCGCTGGGCAGCTATCTGACCAGCACTGCCGCCCGCGAGGTGTGGAAGCTGTACGGCTGCCCCGAAAACATCCAGTGGTACTGGAAGCCCGGCGGCCACAGCCACAATACGGAAGACCTGACCATGCTGTACAGTGTTATTCAAAACAAGCTGCATGGCACCCCTCTGCACGAAAACATGGGCCGCATCCTGTTCGAAGCCCCCGCCCCCATCTGGGACTGGGCCTGCCCGTAAAAGGAATTGTATGGATTGTCGACAAGCAGTACTTGACAAAGCAGAAATTTTTCGGTATGCTTTTAACTGCGGGCCATTAGCTCAGTGGTTAGAGCTGCCGGCTCATAACCGGCTGGTCCGGGGTTCGAAACCCTGATGGCCCACCAAAAGAAAAAACGTCCCTTGCGGGCGTTTTTTCTTTTGGCGCGCTGTCCGCGCTTGAGAACCCCCTGAAAATTGCAATACA
>CAZYRD010000075.1:0-5810 GCA_964649475.1 uncultured Faecalibacterium sp. | reverse complement strand
TTTTTTCTTTTGGCGCGCTGTCCGCGCTTGAGAACCCCCTGAAAATTGCAATACAGGCTTTCTTTTTTACGAACCTGACCGCAATTTTCGCAGTAAGGAGGTCTGCTTCAGCAGACCGACGACTGCACGAAACACCTGAAAATTGCGGGCTCTGTTATTTTTCTTTTCGCGCACCATCTGCGCTTGATTTCCCGCCCTCTTTTCGTTATAATACAGTTTATATACCAGATTTATGCCGCAAGTGCCTTTTTCTGCCTTTCGGGAGGTCTTTTTTATGAGTACCCATTCGCTGCGCCGGGGTGTGCTGGGCAAGTTCATCGGCGACCGGGCGTTTTATGCCATGATCCTTACCATCGCGGTCCCCATGATCGTCCAGAACGCCATCACCAACTTTGTCAGCCTGCTGGATAATATCATGGTGGGTCAGGTCGGTACCGAGCAGATGTCCGGCGTGGCCATTGCCAACCAGCTTATGTTCGTGTTCAACCTGTGCGTGTTCGGCGGCCACGGCGGCGCGGGCATTTTCACCGCCCAGTTCCACGGCAAAGGCGATGCCGACGGCATCCGTTACACCATGCGTTTTAAAATGCTGCTCAGCGTTCTGCTTACCGGCATTGCTCTGGTGCTGTTTACGGTGTGGGACGAGGCTCTCATCAGCCTGTTTCTGCACGACGGCAGCGCCAGCGGCGACCTGCAGCTGACTCTGGTCTCCGGTCAGCAGTATCTGGCGGTCATGATCTTCGGCCTGGTCCCGTTTGCCGTTACGCAGGTGTACACCAGCACTCTGCGCGAGGTGGGCGAAACAAGCCTTCCCATGAAAGCCGGTATTGCTGCGGTGCTTGTCAATCTGGTGTTCAACTTTCTGCTTATCTATCCCACCCGCACCCTCACGGTGCTTGGCCTCAGCTTCACCATGCCGGGCGCAGGTCTGGGCGTGGTGGGCGCAGCCGCTGCCACCGTGTTCTCCCGCGTTGTGGAGCTTGCCGTCGTGATCGTCTGGTCGCACCGGCATATCCAGCGCTTCCCCTTCTTCAAAAAGGCGTGGCGCAGCCTGCACCTGCCCGCAAAGCTGGTGGGCGATATCATCCGCAAGGGCATGCCCCTGCTGGTCAACGAGTTTATCTGGAGCTTCTCCATGACCGCCATCAACCAGTGCTACTCGGTGCGCGGTCTGGCGGTGGTGGCGGCCGTCAACATCGCTTCCACCATCTCCAACCTGTTCAACGTGGTGTACATGTCGCTGGGCAGCGCCGTAGGCATCGTGGTGGGCAAGCTGCTGGGGCAGGGCAGCATGGAGGAAGCCGTGGACACCGACCGCAAAATGATCACCTTCGGCGTGGGCGCCTCGGTGCTCATCGGCAGCGTGCTGGCGGCGACCTCCGGCCTGTTCCCGCAGCTGTATAACACCACCGACGAGGTCCGCGCGCTGGCTGCGTATTTCATTATGATCTCCGGCTCGCTCATGCCCATGTATTCCTTCCTGCACTGCACCTACTTCACACTGCGCTGCGGCGGCAAAACCGGCGTCACCTTCCTGTTTGACTGTGTGTTCATCTGCTGCGTCAGCCTGCCGCTGGCGTACTGTCTGGCACATTTTACGGGTATGGGCATCCGTTCGCTGTACCTGTGCGTGCAGCTTGTGGACCTCATCAAGTGCGTCATCGGTTTTGTTCTGGTAAAGAAGGGCATCTGGATCAACAACATCGTCGGCACCATTGAAAACGTCGAAGAGACTGCCGGGTGAGCCTTTTCCCGGCCGGTATGCAGTCCTTTTGAGAAAAAACGGAGGCCTTATGAAGAAAAACTCTCTGCACGGCGGCTTCTGGAGCAGATACATCGGCGACAAGGCGTTTTACACCATGGTGCTGGGGCTTGTGCTTCCCATGATGCTGCAGGACGCCATCACCAATTTCGTCGGCCTGCTGGACAACATCATGGTGGGGCAGACCGGTACCGAGCAGATGTCCGGCGTGGCCATCGCCAACCAGCTGCTGCTGGTGTATAATATGAGCCTGTTCGGCGGCAACGGCGGCGCGGGCATCTTCGGGGCGCAGTTCCACGGCAGGGGCGACCCCGCCGGTGTGCGCCACACCCTGCGCTACAAGCTCATCATGGGGCTGGTGCTCACCGCCGCCGCCATGCTGCTGTTCGTCTTTTGGGATGAACAGCTCATCGGCATGTTCCTGCACGAAAGCGCCGAGGGCGGCGACCTTGCCCTGACGCTTGCCTCCGGCCGCGCCTATCTGCGCGTGATGCTGTTCGGTATGGTGCCGTTCGCTGCTGCACAGGCCTACGCCACCACCCTGCGCGAAATGGGCGAGACCGGCGTCCCTATGAAAGCCGGCATCGCGGCGGTTTTCGTCAATCTGGCATTCAACTTCCTGCTCATCTATCCCACCCGCACCCTCACGGTGCTGGGGCTTTCTTTCAAAATGCCCGGTGCGGGCTGGGGCGTGGCGGGCGCGGCCGTCGCCACTGTGCTCTCCCGCTTTGTGGAGCTTGCCGTTGTGGTCGTCTGGGCGCACACCCATACCGCGCGCTTCCCGTGCTTTCAGGGGCTGTGGCGCAGCCTGCGCCTGCCCGGCCGCCTTGCGGGCGACATCACCGTCAAGGGCATGCCGCTTATGGTCAACGAGCTGCTTTACACGCTGGTGCTCACCCTCATCAACCAGTGCTACTCCATGCGCGGCCTCACCGTGGTGGCGGCGGGCCTTATCATCATTATCGGCATATTTACCCCCATGCACGCGTTTCTGCAGTGCTGTTATTTCACCCTGCGCTGCGGCGGAAAAACCGGCGTCACCTTCGTGTTCGACTGCGCGTTCATCTGCTTCGGCAATCTGCCGCTGGCGTACTGTCTGGCGCATTTCACCGGCATCAACATCCTGTGGATGTACGCCTGCGTGCAGCTTTTTGATCTGACCAAATGCGCGTTCGGCTTTGCCATGGTGAAAAAAGGCGTCTGGATCAACAATCTTGTGGAGGGCTCTGTCGAAAGCGCCTCCGCCGTAAAATAACAGAAAAGAGGGAACCTGTATGAAAAAACTTCTGAGTATGCTGCTGGTGCTGTGCCTGTGCCTGTCAGCAGCGGGCTGTCAGCAGGCGGACGAAATCCCAGCAGAGGACTCCGTCCCCGCCGTGCAGTCGCAGGCTGCTGCGGAAAGTAAGCCCGACTCCGCCGAGCCGGAGCAGACGCAGCAGGATGCGGCGGCAGCGCCCGTTTCCGGCCAGCCCATGCTGCCGGACGGCCTGACCCAGCTTCCCGTGGCCCCGGGCGAGGCCTATGCCTGCGAGGTCTGGACGGGGGAGAGCAGCGATATCTTCAGCTTCAGCGTGATGGATTATATGGTGGAGCCCTCTGCCCGCGAAGGCTACGAGGTGCGCACCGTTGCGGTGCTTCTGGCCTCCTTTGACGGCGCGGATCCCTACACCGAGTACGTCTTTTTCGATCTGGGCGAAAACCTCAACCCCATCTTTGACAGCGGCGTCGTCTTCCGCGACGGCAAAGAGCTGGATCTCACCGTGCTGAGCTGCGAAACCGTGGACGTCAGCGCCGGCTTTGACCATGTGGTCGCGCTGCAGACCCTGTCCGTTGAGGTCCCCGTCGGCTACGAGCATATCGCGCTGGTGCCCATGAACTTCAAGCCCGTCGGCAGTGATGACGGCGACTTTGCGGATCTGGTCAACAGCGACAGCCTGTGGTTCCTGATGGGCACCCCCACGGCAACCGGCGTCAGCTTCGGCGGCGCGCCCCTGCAGGTTGCGGCGGCGACGGCGGACACCGTGCAGCTGTACAGCTATGTGGACGGCCCCGGGGCTGTGCTCGGTTACGGGGAAGATTATAACGAACCCGTGATCCCGGAGGTCGTAGACCCTGTGGAGGAGGAGGACAACTGGCTGACGCTGAACATGGAGCGCTCCATGCTGGAAAAGACCCGCGGCGATGCCCACGGCGCTTTGGTGGGCGTGCAGCTGGTGGACGGCAGCGATCCCTCTGCCGCCGTGTTCCGTATTGTGATCGAACATACCAACCTGCCCGCGGATGCCTCCGTCCGTGTCTTTGTGTACGATTCCTGGGACGAGTATCCCGTTTTTGAGGACGAGGTCGCCCCCGGCGACGGCACCACCGAGATCACCTGCGTGGTGGATCTGAACACCGCCGTGTTCCCGCTGGCGTTCAATGCCCATATCCACAGCCCAAATCTGCCGGAGGATATTCCTCTGTGCGGCCTGGTGGAATACATAAGCTGATGCCTGCAACTATAGAAATGCAACAAAACCGCCCTGCAAAGCAGCCTGTGCTGCCCGCGGGGCGGTTTTGTGTGCGCATGTGTTTCGGTTTTACACCCCGGCCTGCCTGCGCTGCATGCGCAGCCAATTATACAGCCCGCCGCGGTCAAAAGAAAAAACGAAACAAGGATCAGCGCGGTGGATGTGCCCTACAGGGTAAGCTCGCCCTTATTATACAACGGGTGACGGCGTGTTGTCACGCCGCGCCGCCGGCGCATAGTATGGGCAGGACCGTATTACGCCAAGGAGGAATCGCCCATGAAATATGAAGAGCTTACCTACCGCCGCATGCTGCAGGTCATCCAGTCCAGCCGCACCGCCCGCCTTGCCGTGGTGCACGGCGGCGCGCCCTATGTGGTGCCGGTGTGTGTCAGCTGCCGCATGGACGGCTGCATCCCCACCTTTGAAGTCCGCGCCGGCAACGACGGCGACCTGCTGGAAGCCCTTGCCTCCAACGCCGCCGTCATGCTGCAGTTCGAAGCCTCCGGCCGCGCCGGTGCGGTGGAAAGCGTTCTGGTGCGGGGCCGCGCTGTGGTAGAGCAGACCCTGCACACCTGTTCCGCGTGCAGCTGCGGCTGCGGCGAACAGCGGGAGCTCCGCCAAAACGACCGGTGGTATGCAGGCCAGCATGTCCAGCAGCATGCCCAACAGGATGCCCGGCAGTATGACGTATGGTCGCAAAGCGGCCGCGTCCGGTTTGACACCCCGCCCCGGCAGGCGGACCGGTATTATGCCGAAGAGGAGAGCTGCGCCTGCAGCCGCAGACGGGAAAACGATATGTCCTGCCCGCTGCACGGCGAGGGCTGTGCCGCCTGTTCCCGCCGCGAAAGCTGCGGCTGTTCCGCCGGCACGCGGTACGGCGAAAACCGGTCGGAGTACCGTGCCGACGCTCATGAGCACCGGGACGCCGGCTGCGAACGCTGTGACGCCGCCCGGCGCACCGGCGGCTGCGCTGCCGTCATCACCATCACCGCCTCCGAAATGACCGGCCGCTGCTACACCGCCTGCGTGGCCCGCTGCCGCAGCGAACCCGGCTGGGCGGACTGATTTTTCCGACAGGGCAAATTGCTTTGCCGGCTGTTTCGCCGGCGTATTCCCGACGGGATGGCGGCCCCCTGCTGCGCAGGCCAAACCCGCCCACGTAAAAAGGAGCCGCTGACAAAGCGGCTCCTTTGACGTTTGCAGAAACGGGGAACAGGGGAGAGCGGGCCTTTCCGCCTTACTCGTCGTGGTGGGCGTGGCAGGCGGCGCAGTCGCCGGTGCAAAGCTCCTTGGCGTTGTAGGCGATGCCGTTTTTGTCGTAATAATCCTTGATGGCGGCTTTCACGGCCTGTTCCGCCAGCACGCTGCAGTGGATCTTGTTGGCGGGCAGTCCGTCCAGCGCCTCCACCACGGCCTTGTTGCTCAGGGTCAGGGCGTCCTCCAGCGTCTGCCCCTTGATCATCTCGGTGGCCATGCTGCTGGTGGCAATGGCGCTGCCGCAGCCAAAGGTGATAAAGCTGACGTCGGCAATGCAGCCG
>CAZYRD010000074.1:0-10812 GCA_964649475.1 uncultured Faecalibacterium sp. | reverse complement strand
GATATGTTTGATTTTTCTAAGCACTGCTGTTCCCACAGGACCGATCACGATACCAACAAAAACCGGAAGCAAATGTATCCCTTTCACAGAAACCGTATCAAACAGAAGCTGCGCCGCCGGCAAATACACACTAAGCAGCGTGACTGTCACAGATATACCTGCCGCAAGCAGGAGAACGGGATTTCCCCTCAGAGAAAAGTTCTTTCCCCTGCACTCGAAGATATGCACCATTTGCGCCAGAACCAAAGTAATAAAAGCCGCGCTTCTTGCAACAGACAAATCACAGCTCATCAGCCATACAGCATAGTACGTGCCCGCCGTTGCAAGCCCCAGGAACAAACCGCGCAGCAAAATAATACGCAATAGCCCTTGTGCGAAAATGCCTTCGTTTTTGGGACGCGGAGGTTTCTGCATGATCCTTTCATCAGGCGGATCCATTCCCAGTGCAATTGCGGGCAAGCCATCCGTCAACAGATTGACAAGCAGTATCTGGATCGGCACAAGTGCCATCGGCAGACCGAGCAGCATACTGAAAAGCATGCTCAGCACTTCGCCAAGGTTTCCAGTAAGCAGATACCGGATAAAGTGCCGGATATTCTGGTATATAACGCGGCCTTCTTCCACAGTGGAAACGATCGTTGCAAAATTATCGTCCAGCAATATCACTTCAGCCGCTTCTTTGGTTACGTCGGTGCCGCTGTTCATCGCAACGCCGATATCTGCCTGCTTTATGGCGGGGGCATCGTTGACACCATCCCCTGTCGTTCTGTTTTCTGCCACAGCCGCATTGATATTTTTTCAATTTTCGGCAGTTCACCGCGACGCTCTCTTGGATATAAAACAATTACATACGACTCCTCATCGGTTTCTTTTTCAGAATAATTGTTCTGCTGCTTTTTCACTTCAGTCCATCTTCTTTGCCAGTCAGCATTCATTGCGTCAAACTGTTCCCTGCAAATAATGCCGTTGATCATATCCTCATACGCTGTCTGGATATTTTTTTGCAGCAGCCGCAATGTTATTTTGTCTGCGAAATCTTCATCGCTTGTCTTTTTGACATCGGCTTCAGCCCGTTTTTCTTCTTTTCCTGCCAAAACAACCTGCGCTACCACTTCTTCTCGGATCAACACTTTATGCAGCCGGCATGTAAAGTACCGTTTTCCGTGCGAATAACGTATATGAGGGATCCGCCCGCATACCCCGCATCTGCAAACAGCTTGCAGCTCATTGTTTCCGTGCGGTGTTCTTTCTTTCCCGCTTTCCACAATCTGAACGGCTTTCCAAAGCTCTTTTGACACCAGTGCCTGATGCGTATTTTCCACAAGGATCTGTTCCTGCGCCGGTATACTGCGTATCTCGTTGGACTTATAACTGATTTTTTCGTGCACGTGCTGCCGCATATTTCCGGCGTACACGGGGTTTTTCAATATCGCCCGAACCGTCGCTGTGCTCCACTCAGTTTTATACATACCGGCACGATGAAACCCCGTAAAACGCTGCTCTTTATATGTACTGGGGTTGGGCAGCCGTCTTTTATTTAAGTCTGCGGCAATAGCCGTAATGCTTTTCCCTGCTCTGCGGCTTTCATAAATCCCGCGCACCACCTCCGCAGCCGGGTCATCCGGTATCAGCAAATTCTTGTCCTGCTCGCTTTTTCTGTAACCATAGGGAGCAAAACTGCCGATGAACTGGCCATTTCGTTGCTTTGTCCGGAATACCGTTTTGATGTTTTCCGAAAGATCCTCCAGATACCATTCGTTGACCAGACCGTTGATCTGCCGTGCTTTTTTGTTTCCATGATTCGCTGTATCCGCATGATCGGCATAGCCGATGAACCGGATCCCCAATTTCGGAAAAAGGTCGTGCAGATATTTTTCCACCAGCTCCAGTTCGCGTGTAAATCGGCTTTGCGACTTGCACAGTATGATATCCATGCGTCCGGCTTTCGCATCACGGAGCAGCCGATTAAAAGCCGGACGGCTTCTGTCGGAGCCCGCATAATCCTCATCGCAATATACCCCTGTAACCTCCCAGTTCTGCTCGTCCGCATATTGCCGAAGCATCTCCTTTTGATTTTGAATACTCTCACTTTCCGCTTCACCCTTGTTTCGGTCCTCTTCCGAAAGACGGCAGTATATTGCCACACGACATTTCTTTTCCATGCGGTCAACCTCCTTTTTTTCAAGAAGTATGTCCGCAGAATTCGATATATGCACATTTAAAAAAGGAGTTGCTGCAAAAATGCAACAACTCCGACAAATTCTTATGGAATTTAATTTTTCTTGGTTTCGATAAGCTGGCGAAGCTGATCGTAAGTAACACCGTATTTCTGTGCAATATCCTGTGCAAAGCTCAGGCCCTGCGGCGGTGCAATGGAGATCTTATAAGAACGCTTGCCCTCTTCCACGCCGGTGATCAGACTGACCGCCTGATCCACACACTCCGAGTTTGCGTTCATTTCATCCAGCGACGCGGCCAGTTCGTGCATATGCGTATTGAAGATGGTATTGGCGCCAAGATATTTCAGCGAACGGGTAATATCCTTGGCGATATACAAGCCTTCCGTAAAGGAGGTGGTCGCAAAGGATTCGTTCAGCAGCAGCAGACTGCGGGAAGTGGCCTGCGAAAAAATCTCGCTGAAACGCTTGGATTCTTCACCCAAACGGCCCAGATCGACAGTCTGATTCTCGTCTGCCGGGAAATGCGTGAAGATATTGTCCACGGGGCAAAGTGCCACATGCGTACCGGGCACATAGATACCATTCTGGGCCAGCAGATACATAATACCGACAGCCTGCGTGATGGTGGTTTTGCCGCCGCGGTTCGGGCCGGTAAGGATGTAAATACGATGCTCATTACTGAAATCCAGATCGTTCTGGACGATCTCTTCGCCGGGGTTCTCCAGCTTGTGGACGGCGAGCTTCATATTGTAAATGCCTTCGCCGCGGAACGCACGGGTTTCATCCAGAATCTCGGGCTTGCTCAGCACAGCGCCGGCCGCCAGCAGCTTATCCACCAGTTCAGCCCATCTGATGTAGAATGTAAACTCGGAAATCAGCGCGGAAAGCGCAAAACCACTGATGTTGACATACTTGTTCAGAACAGTCTTCAGGTTGCGGACTACACCGCCCAGCATATCCGAAATCGTAAGATCCAGATTGTTCATCAGCGGATTGTTTCCGATCTGGGCAGAAGCATAATCCTTGCCCAGTTTCTTGGCAACACCGGTAGCGGTAACCCCCTCAAATGCATTGGCCGCACCTTCGCCCAGATGCTGATGCACTTTGGGAATATGATAATACGGTGCAATACCGGTAAAACGCACGCCCTCCTGAATTTCCTCCCTAGATTTCGTGAAATCCAGCAGGTTGCGCAGAATGCCCATTTCCTTAAAGGACTCGTTGTTGATGGAAATGATGCCTGTTTCGATGGGGCGCAGTTCTTTGTCAAGGTTGACACCAAGGGTCAGGCTCTTGATCTTGCAAACATTTTCCTGCAGATGCTTGATATCCTTTTTCAGATAATCGAAGCCGCTGTCATTGTAGATGTCTTCCACGAAGGCGCGAAGATCGGCAAAGCCCTGCGAACGAATATCCAAACCTTTCAGACAGTCACGGATACCGGCAATGCAGTCAATGTACTGATCCAGCTCGTTCAGGCGGTTTACCAGCTGCCAGATACTGGAGGCATCGGTATCCTTTGCCATGCGTTCAACACTTTTCAGGAACTCCAGTTGATCCAGCAGTTCCCCGATGCGCTGCCGCAGAACAGGAAAACGCAGAACATCCTCAAAAATATCGCAGCGATACCGGATAACCTCCGGAACACAGCAGATCTGCGTCATAATATTGCGAATGACATTTTGTTCATTGGGATTGCGTGTAAGCTTCTGGCAGAAATAATTGACGGACAAATCGTTGATCGCCTCATCTGTCAAAGCGCATACCGGCGCATCCATCATATTCGCCGGAAACATCAGGCTTATCGTTTTCAACTGCTATACCCTCCAGACTTTCTTCCTTTTTCCATTGCAACGTAATATAACGTAATATAATCATTATAACACAAAACCGGCCAAAAGAAAAGCTTTCGGCCGGTTTTTCATAAGAAATCTACATTTACTTTACACAAGCACAAAATACAGCGCCAAAACACAGGCGACCAGCTGGAAAATTGCAAACCGCATAACCGTCTGTGTATCGGACCATCCCTTATTCTTTCTCACATGGTCATGCAGCGGCGTACGAATGTTTTTCATGATGTGGATTTTCAGAAAACGCAGCAGCGAGACCTTAACCAGGCCAAGACCGCCGTCAAGGATAAGGACAATAGCCGTCAGGATATACAGCAGCGGGCTGCCGGATTTTATCGCACAGATCGCAATGAACAAGCCCATTGCTCGGGATCCGGCATCCCCCATCATCAGCTTACTGGGGTGTGCGTTGAACAAAAGGTATGCCAACAGGCAGAAAATGAATACGGGTATGGTGTCCCGGAAAAGTACGGCTGTATCGTTTATCAACATTACAACGTACAGCGAACCAAGAGTTACGGACGAAACCGTCGCCGAAAGACCGTCGACGCCATCGGTGCAGTTTGTTACATTGATGGAGACCCACACCAGAACGACCGTCAGTACTGCATATACAACCGCGGGGATCTGCACCGTTGTATTCAGCAGTTCCACGCGAATTTCCGCCGGATTGAAGTTCAGGTACGTAACCGCGACCAGCACTGCAATGATCAGATCGAGCAAACCCTTTTTATACTCGCCCCACGGCGTTTTCGAACCGTCATCCAAATATCCGGTCATCATCGCCGCAATCAGCAGAATCAGATAGATACCGACTTCCAGTGAAAACGGCAAAACCAACAGCGTGACAGCCGCAAACGCAAGAATGAACAAAAAGCCTGCACCACGGGGTTTGCCGGCCGAAAGAGTTCCGTCATGTGCAAATTCTCTGCCTGCATCTCTTGGCAAAAAATGCGCGCAGGTTTTGAGCAGCAGACACACCAGAAAAAACGCTGCAATAACCGCTAAAAACACGACAGTAGCTGAATCTTTCACAAAAATCGACAGCATCTGTATTTTCCTACCTTTACTTGTTTTCTTTTATGTTAATTATAACATCAGGCAATACTGAAATCAACCGCTGTTTCGCTATAACTTCTGCGCACACGCCGTTTATATCGTATTCCAGCATATGCCAAAAGAGTACACCGGTATGAACAAAAGCTGTGGATCTCAGCGATTGAAATCCACAGCTTCCTCAAACGACTTTGCGGAAGAATTTCCACCTTCCGTCAAATATTCCAGCAATTCCTGAACACCTTCCCCATCATACGAACTGATGCAGAAGATTTTTTTGCAGCCGGCAATTTCCAGCCAAAGACGCACCTGATCTACACGGGCATTCGGTTTGTCAATTTTTGTAATGATACCGATAACCTCCCGGTTCACCTGACTGGCACATCCGGGGCTGTATAAAGAATAAGGTTCATCTGCGGCGCAAACCAGCCCCACCACATCGGCCTCATAGGCGTACAACGCAATAGCATAACCCAGATGTCTGTCTTCCAGATATTCACCCGGTGTATCAATAATAACGCTTCCGTATTTTACATACTGCGTCTTGTTGTATTCGATATGCTTTCCATGCAGAACCTGCGTCAATGTGGTTTTTCCGCTGGTCGAGCGACCACACAACATTATCTTTTTCATGATCAGGTACGAGTGATCTCGCAGCAGGTAAAGCCCATACGATTGCGCACATACGTCACGACCGCATTCATGGCAGATTCCACTTCGGAAACCAACCCGGTCATAATGACAGTGCCGCTGAACCGGTCAACAAAGCTCAAATCGATGTTTCCGGCTTTGATCGCAATATCTGCCACAATAACGGCAGTTTCAGCAGGGCTGATCGTAATAATACCTATGGCAGATTTTGTATACTCAACCGCAGGGTCCAAACCCAGCTTCATGTACAGGATCTTATCCGGATTCGCAATAATATGTGCCAGCGAAAGCTGTTTGCCGGGCACAAGTTCCTGTACGATACGAAGTTTATCCTGTAAAGTCAATTCACTTGCCATGCTGTATTTTCTTCCTTTCTTAGGAGCCTGATCCTTCTTAGCCGCCAATCTGACAGCGAAGCCCGGAAGTTTCTGCCACCTGCAACAGATATTCCATTTTCGCTTTAGGGATCGGTTCAATATCCGCAAGCGTGTATTCACGCCCCAAACCGGCATATTTATCTCGGCCAAGACGATGATATGGCAACAGATGCAGTTCTTTTACGTTCGGCAGAGAGCTTGCAAATTTTGCAATTGCTTTGATCTCTTCCGGCGTATCGTTGAATGTAGGCACCACCGGCACACGGATGATCAACTCATTGGCATCCACCGCCAGCTTTCTGGCATTTTCGTGTATCAGCTGGTTTGAAACACCCGTAAAGGCTTTGTGCTTGTCGCTATCCATGTGCTTGATATCCAGCAAATATACATCCAGATACGGAAGAAGCTTCTGAATATTTTCATACCTTGCACAAGCCGTAGACTCAATGGCTGTACTCAACCCCATCTGTTTTGCAGAATACAACAATGCCGCTGCAAAATCAGGCTGGCACAGACACTCTCCGCCGGAAAGCGTTAAACCGCCGCCGGTGCGACGGTAATACGCCATATCCTTCAGAACTTCGTCCATAACCTCATCAACAGTAACATCGCGACCAACGGTCTGCGTTTTACCATTGAGGGTCATTTCCTGAATCGCATATTCCTGCGATTCAGGGTTGCAGCACCAGCGGCAGCGAAGAACGCAGCCTTTCAGAAAGACGATAGTACGGATACCCGGACCATCATGGATCGAAAAACGCTGGATATCAAATATGCGGCCTTTGATACTGGTATCGACGTCCACGTTCTTCCCTCTTCTTTCACAATATTATAAAGCTTAACGCTGTTCGGTACGGTTAATGATATCATCCTGCAAAGAACGGGACAATGTGGTGAACAGTGCGCTGTATCCGGCAACACGAACCACCAGAGTCTTATACTTTTCGGGATGCTGCTGAGCATCCAGCAGGGTTTCGCGGGTAACGACGTTGAACTGCATATGCATGCCCTTCTGATCAAAGAAGGAACGGATCAGTGCGCTGAACTTCTCCAGACCGACACGACCTTCCAGTGCGGAGGGGTGGAACTTCTGGTTGAACAGCGTACCGTTGGATGCAATGCCGTGATCCAGACGAGCAACCGAGTTGGACGTAGCAGTGGGGCCGCAAACGTCACGACCGGACATGGGACCAACACCGTCAGCAATGGGAGTGTTGGACAGACGACCGTCAGGAGTAGCTCCGGTCTGATAACCCAGAGGCACATTAGCGGAAACCGGATACAGACCAGCCTGATACAGACCGCCGCGCGGATTGGTATACTTTTCCATCGGACGGGTGTAAGTGTAAGCAACTTCACGTGCAAACAGGTCAACATCCAGCATATCGTTACCGTATTTGGGCAAAGCATCGATCATTTCCTTGATCTCGCGGAAACGGGCGCGCTTCTCGTCGCTCAGATCGCCCTTCCGTACGGTCTCGTAAATGCGGCGAATATCGTCCTCGTCCAGAGAATGGCCGTCCTTGACCATCGCAACAGCGATGTCGCGGGTCAGCTCCTTGGCCTTCTTCTCATGCATGCCGTAACCAAAGTTGTTATCTACAGCATCTTTATACTCAGCCATGGTCACAGACTTGTCAACAAAGACCAGCTGACGGATCGCCCAAAGCGCATCCGACATGTTGGCGATACCAAAGCCCTGGGGGCCGGTAAAGTTAAAGTGTGCGCCGCCCTCCTGAATACTCTTGCCGCGGGCGATGCAGTCATCCACCATGCAGGACTCAAACGGCAGCGGGCAGCGGACAGCATGGGCAACGTCAATTGCATTATCAGAGTTGACCATCATTTCAATAAAGTATTCGGTCTGCTTCTTGTAAGCATCAAACACTTCATCAAAGGTCTTCATCTTGGTGACGTCACCGGTACGGGGACCGATCTGTACACCATTGTCAACGCCATTGGAGAATACCATCTCCAGCGGACGGCACATATTGAAGAATGCAGCGTCATGCCAACCGTCGGTCTTGCCGGGACACTGAGGCTCTACGCAGCCGATGATGCAGTAGCTGCGGGCTTCTTTCAGGTTCAGACCACGGTTCATCAGTGCAGGAATGATGACCTCGTCATTATAATACGCAGGTACACCGGCACCGGTACGGGTCAGCGAAGCAGCCTTCAGCATAAAGCTGTGCGGAGTGCCGTTCCAAACGCGGACGGACATGGACGGCTGTGGCAGGGCTACATGGATGGAAGCTTCCAGCGTCATGTAGGAAAGCTCATTGGTGGCATCCAGACCTTCCTCCGTCTGGCCGCCGGCGATCACATTCTGGAACAGGCCGTAACCGGCAAAACCTTCGGCGGAAGCGGCGTCGCGAACCTTGTTCAGATCGTTCAGCTTGACCCAGATACAGTCGAGAAGTTCCTGTGCGGACTCCAGCGTGATTCTGCCTTCGTCCAGATCCTTCTTGAAGTAGGGATACATATACTGGTCCATGCGGCCCGGAGAGATGGAATGACCACTGGACTCCATCTGCAGAAGCTGCTGAATGAACCACAACGTCTGACATGCCTCCCAGAAAGTACGGGCGGGCTTGGCAGGCACCTGATCGCAGTTTGCAGCAATTTTCAAAAGTTCTTCTTTACGAACCAGACTGCTGCACTCCTCTGCCTCCTTGCGGGCCAGAGCTGCATAGCGACGAGCATAATCCATAACAGCGTCGCAGCTTTCGATGACCGCATCCAGGAACCAGTGACGGGAGCTATAATCCGGATCGGAAATCTTGCATTCAGCCAGAGCCTTCTCCGCTTCGGCACGAATGCCCTCGAAACCGATACGCATTACTTTATCGTACTGTACACAAATATGACCAACGCCATTGTAGAAATAGTTGCCGGTGGTAAACATATTGTGCTGGAATGCCAGCAAAGCTTCGGGCGCCATCAAAGACGTGGCCAATTCGCTGGTGGTCTTGCCCTTCCAGTACGGATAAACCTTCTTCATCTTCTCGACGGTTTCGGGAGAGATGTAGAACGGATCCGCCTCACGGGTGGCAAAGGTTTCGTACTCCGCTTCCACCCAATCGCCGGAATATTCCGGGAAAAGCTGACAACCACGGGGTGCAACGCTGTTGCTGCCGACGATCAGCTCATCCGGCCGAATTACAATAGGAATATTTCTCAGAATATGTGCAAATGCAGCGGAACGACGCTTCACAATGGGCAGGCCTTCCGTTTGCTGATAAGATTCCGTCAGCAAAACTGCACGATCCGCTTCGATCTCCGGCATACGGGAGTAAAGATGATCGATCAGCTTGGGAATACGTGCGCTCTTTTCGATTTGATACAACAGATACTCTTGCTTATCCATTCGTCAAACTCCTCTAAATATAAATCGCATAGCTCTGCAAGCAAATCAAAGCTGCTTCCAGAGCTCAGCATGAGGCGCTGCGATAACGCTGCTGGAGTGCAGCAGCCCAAGATCTCTGGCATAATTGGCCCCGGCTTCCACAGCCGCAGTAACATCACTGACGTCACCGGTAAGGAATACAACACCTTTACCGCCAAGACCACGGGAGATCCGCAGGTCATACAGCGCCACATTGGCGGTCTTGACCGCCAGATCAGCACCTTTGATCGCGCTGGCCGCAGAGAAGGTCTCGATGATACCGAGTGCGCCCTTCGCCGCTTCCTGCTGCGTGCCAAACAATGCTTTTACAACATTTTCATCAATGCGCCCCATCACCGCGGAATCGATGATATACTTACTGAAACTTTCACGAATGTATTCCACGGACGCGGTCACATTGGAGATTGAACCGGTAAGTACGATCTCATATTTGCCGGGACAGGACGGATGCGCAGAAACCAGACGAATATTCGCCGCTTTCAAAGCGCCATCGCATGCCTTAATGCCCTCGGCGATGCTTTTCAGTTCTACTACGCCAACTGCATATAACATTGCTCAATCCGTCCTCACTTTCTTTCAATGGTAATGCCCAGATCGTCAATGGCAGTGACTACGCCATCAATGCCGCTGTGCATCCCAATGGACAAGCCGCGGTTCTTTACAGCCACGACATCACCCTTTTTCACTTCGTCCCCTACAGCAACGCTGGCAACTGCAGGAGCGCCAATATGCTGTTTATATGCGATAAAAATACGTTCCGGTTCAAATGCCTCGCGAACATACTCCGGCGTCACATCAAAGGTATCTACGCCAAGCATTGCTTTCCAGCGATGACTGGGCAGCATGCGCGCATCACGCATCTCATCCGGCACCACATCTTCGTTGGTCTGGTATTTCATCCCCTTTTGAGCCAGAACCTTTTTGTAATGTGCAATAACATTGCGAGGTGCAAGCCCCTGACAGCAGGAAGCCATTTCGCAAATGCCGCAACCGCAGCACAGGGTTGCAGTTAGAACCAGATCGGGATCCTCTTCAGCTACACTGGTCATGCTGCGCATCATACGGTGCGGCTCCAGCGGATATCCCAGCAACGCGCGGGGACATCTTTCAGTACAGGCTGTACACTGACAGCAGCAGGACGCTGCACGGGCAACCTGACGCTCCAGATTGGGATTCTTGCTTATAATCGCAGGAATGTCATCCGGCAGAACCAGTATAGCCTTCGTCGTTTTGGACACGACTGCCGTCTGCCAGGTGATGATCTTTCCCATACTGGGACCGCCGTCCAG
>CAZYRD010000073.1:0-10921 GCA_964649475.1 uncultured Faecalibacterium sp. | reverse complement strand
GCAACGGCCTCGTCGCCGCTGCGCAGCGCTTCCACCGCGGCATACTGCGAGGTAGTAGGTGCGCACATGATGGCAAACTGGTGGATCTTGGTCATCTGCTTGATGATGGGCGCGGGGCCGCAGGCATAGCCCAGGCGCCAGCCCGTCATGGAAAACGCTTTGGAAAAGCCGTTGACGGTGATGGTGCGCTCCCACATGCCGGGAATGGAGGCGGGGGAGACGTGCCGCAGGCCGCCGAAGGTCAGCTCGGCGTAGATCTCATCCGAAATGACGATGATGTCCGTGTCCTTCAGCACCTCGGCCAGCGCTTCCAGATCGCTGCGCTCCATGATACCGCCGGTGGGATTGCAGGGGTAGGGCAGCATCAGGGCGCGGGTGCGCGGGGTGATCAGGCTGCGCAGCTCCCCGGCAGTGACCTTGAAGTCATTTTCCGGCTTGGTCTCCAGAATGACCGGCACGCCGCCCACCAGTTGGGTGATGGGCTCGTAGCAGACGTAGCTGGGCTGCGGGATGATGACCTCGTCGCCGGGGCGTACCAGTGCGCGCAGACAGGCGTCGATGGCCTCGCTGCCGCCCACGGTCACAAGCACTTCGGTGTCGGGGTCGTAGCTCAGGTCATATTTGCGTTTGACGTAACGGGTGATCTCGTTGCAAAGCGGTGCGAGACCGCGGTTGGAGGTGTACTTGGTGTGGCCCTGCTCCAGCGAGCGGATGCCGGTGTTGCGGATCTGCCACGGGGTGGGGAAATCCGGTTCGCCCACGCCAAGGGAGATCACGTCGTCCATAGTGGCGGCAATATCAAAAAATTTGCGGATGCCCGACGGTTTTATGCCGGTGACCACCGGGTTGAGAAGCTTTTCGTAGTCGATCATAACAGGAAGGTACCCCGCTCGTCGCTGCTGCCGTCGTGCAGCTCAACGTCCATCTCTTTGTAGCGGCGCAGCACAAAATGGGTCGCCGTCTGGGTGACGGAATCAATGGTGGAAAGCTCCTTGGCCACAAACATGGCGACCTCCTGGAAGGTCTTGCCGCGTACCATGACGCTCAGGTCGTACACGCCGGACATCAGGTAGACGGACTCCACCTCCGGATACTTGGCAACACGCTCGGCCACCTCTTCAAAGCCGAGGCCGGCCTTCGGGGTCACCTTCAGCTCGATGATGGCGGAAACCGTGGTGGTGTCCACAGCCTCCCAGTCCACCACAGCCTTGTAGCCGCGGATCAGACCGGCTTTCTCCATCTCTTTGATCTGTGCGGCCACGTCCTCCTCGGTGCGGCCCAGCATCACGGCGATCTCCTTTGCCGTGGCACGCGCGTTCTTGCTCAGCAGTTTCAGAATTTTCTGGTCCATTCGGTTTCTCCTCCGTTGGTAAGGCCGCAAAAACAAAAAACCGCACAACGCCGTTGACTGCGCTGTCCGGGACGAAAAAGCTGGTTACCGGTCTCTTCTGCGGCACTGGTTCCGACACATTGTAGCATGCGGCCGCGGCTCTTGTCAAGTGGGCTTTCGGCAACGTGCTGCGGGAGGAGGGAAAAGCCCTTCCGTTATTGCCGCCGCGGTGAAAATATCCGTCTGCATGGCGATAAAACCGCCTTTCCGCAGGGCGGCGAAAACATTTCCCGCAGGGCGCAAAAAAACACATTGACCCTGCCATTTTGACGTGATACAATAAAACAGAATAAGAATGTGTACAGGCTTTTGCCTGCTTTGAGGATAAAAGGAGAACTGCCCATGAGACCCGCCGCTATTTTGTGGGATTATGACGGAACGCTGGTGGACAGCGCCGTAAAAAACCGCGTGGTGACCATCGGGCTGCTGCGCCGGTACGATGAAAGCATTGAACAGCACCTGCCGCCGGCGCTGCAAAGCGTGCAGAACTACCGCGACGCCATCCTGCGCTGGAACGACTGGCGTGAGGAATTCCGCCGCGAGCTGGGGCTGGACGATGCCCGCATTGACGAAGTGGCCCGCAGCTGGAGCGCCGCTCAGCTGGCCGACCCGCTGCAGCCGCCGCTGTTCTGCGGCCTGCGGGATGTTCTGCCCCGGCTTGCCGCCGTGGCGCCCATGGGCATCTGCTCGCAGAACGGCTCCGGGCACATCCGCGCCACCCTGCGCCGTTACGGCGTGGAGGAGTGCTTCGGTGCAGTCATCGGCCGCGACGAGGTCCCCATGAACGAGCAGAAACCGCACCCCAACGGTTTTCTGCAGGCGCTTGCGCAGCTGGGACTGCGCGGTGACGAGGGAACACTGGTGTTTATCGGCGACCACGCCATGGACGTGAAATACGCCCGCGCCGCGGCGGAAGAGCTGAAAATACGCGGCGTTGCGGCAAAGGTGCTGACCGTTACCACCCGCTTCGGCGACCACGCCTGTTTGAACGCCCTGACCGGCGGCGACGTCTGCGCGGTGGAGCCGGAGGACCTGCTGACGCTGTTTTGTGAAGAGTAGATTCGCGGCTGTACGGCCGCTTTGACGCAAAAAAGAACGTGGAGGTACGAACCATGATCCCTCGTCCCGAACATCCCTTCCCTCAGTTTGAACGCAAAAACTGGCTGAACCTCAACGGCGACTGGCAGTTTGAGATCGACCACGGCTGCACCGGCCGCGCCCGCGGTCTGCACCAGCCCGAGCACGAACTGGACGACCGCATCGTCGTGCCTTTCTGCCCGGAAAGCAGTCTTTCCGGCGTGGAATACAAGGACTTTATGGCCAGCGTGTGGTATCGCCGCACGGTGGTCATTCCCGAAAGCTTCCTTGGCCAGCGCGTGTTCCTGCACATCGGCGCCTGCGACTACCGCACCGAGGCCTATGTCAACGGAAAGTCCGTCGGCACCCATGTCGGCGGCTACACCCCCATGTGCTTTGAGATCACCGCCGCGCTGACTGAAGGCGAAAACGTCATCACCATCTGCGCCGAGGACGACACCCGCAGCGGCCTGCAGCCGGTGGGCAAGCAGAGCATTCTGTACGGCTCTTACGGCTGTTCCTACACCCGTACCACCGGCATCTGGCAGACCGTCTGGCTGGAAGCCCGCCCCGAAAGCTATATGGAGACCTTCCACGTCACCACCGGCATGGACGGCTGTGTGGAGCTGGTGGTCAATGCGGTCGGCGCCGAAGGCAAGCAGATTTCCGCTGTGGCCGCTCTGGAAGATGAGCTTTGCGCCATGACCAGCGGCGTGGTGCGCGGCGGTACTGCCCGTTTGCACATGCAGCTGCCGGACGTGCAGCTGTGGAGCCCCGAGACCCCCGTTCTGTACGATCTGACCCTCACGCTGGGCGAGGATGAGGTGAAGAGCTACTTCGGCGTGCGCGAGGTCTGGAGCGGCGATCACCGTTTCTATCTCAACGGTAAGTCCGTGTTCGGCCGCTTTATTCTGGATCAGGGCTTCTACCCGGACGGCATCTACACCGCCCGCAGCGAGGAGGAGCTCATCGCCGACATCACCCGCTCCATGGACTGCGGCTTCAACGGTGCACGTCTGCACCAGAAGGTGTTCGAGCCGCGCTTCCTGTACCATTGCGACCGTCTGGGCTATATGGTGTGGGACGAGCACGCCAACTGGGGCCTGAACATTGCGAAGGACGGCGCCTGGCGCAACTTTGTGCCGGAATGGCTGGAAATTGTAAAGCGCGACTGGAACCATCCCGCCATCGTGGGCTGGTGCCCCTTCAACGAGACCCAGGCCGATACGCCGGCGGACCTGCTGGCGTATGTGTACCATGCCACCAAGGCGCTGGACCCCACCCGTCCCGTTATCGAAACCAGCGGCTGGGTGCACGTTCCCGGCTGCTGCGATATGCCCGACTGGCATGACTACGAGCAGGATCCCGATGTGTTCCGTGCCAACTATCAGCGCCTGCTGAAAGGGGAGGAGATCACCAGCCATCTTCCGCCGGAGCTGCCCTTTGCGCCGCCCTGTGCAAAGGAGCTTTGCTTTGTGTCCGAGTTCGGCGGCACCTGGTGGTCGCCGGAGCAGGCCGAAAAGATGAAGGGCGAAAACGCCCATTCCGAAAGCTGGGGCTACGGCATTGCACCCGGCAGTGCGGAGGAATTCCTTGCCCGCTACCGTGGTCTGGTGGACGCCCTGCTGGACAACGAGCGCATCTGCGCCTTCTGCTATACCCAGCTGACCGACGTGGAGCAGGAGCAGAACGGCCTGTACACCTACGACCGCAAGCCCAAGTTTGACCTCGCCGTGCTGCACGCCATCACCTCCCGTAAATCGGTGGTGGAGGACTGAGCCTTTGCCGCTGGCAAAAAGCACAGCTCGAAACAACAGGGGACGGCGAACGCCGTCCCCACCCTTTTTACACAGCAACAGAAAAAGGATGATACGACGATGACTTACAAAGAACTGCTTGACGCCGCCCGTCCCCGCATGGGTGCGGTGTGCAAGGCCTGCCCTGTGTGTGACGGCCGCGCCTGCGGCAACCGTATTCCCGGCCCGGGCGCAAAGGGCGTGGGAGATACCGCCATCCGCAACTATCAGGCATGGCAGAACGTGCGCCTGAACATGGACGCCCTGCACGAGGGCTTTGAGCCGGACACCACGCTGGAGCTGTTCGGCCGCCGCTTCCGCATTCCGGTATTTGCCGGGCCGGTGGGTGCGGTGAACAACCATTACGGCGACGCCTATAATGATGTTACTTACAACAACGTGCTGGTCTCTGCCTGCGCTGCGGCAGGCGTTGCCGCTTTCACCGGTGACGGCGTGTCCGCTGTCACCATGGCCGCCGCCACACAGGCCATCGCCGAAGCGGGCGGCATGGGCGTGCCCACCGTCAAGCCGTGGGACGCTGCCACCGTCAGCGAAAAAATGGCGCAGGTGCGCGCCAGCGGCGCTTTTGCCGCCGCCATGGACGTGGACGCCGCCGGGCTGCCGTTCCTCAAAAACCGCCAGCCGCCTGCGGGCTGCAAATCCGTGGAAGAGCTGCGCGCCATCATTGCGGACGCCGGCGTACCGTTTATCGTCAAGGGCGTCATGACCCCTGCCGGTGCCGAAAAAGCCATTGCCGCCGGTGCGGCTGCGGTGCTGGTCAGCAACCACGGCGGCCGCGTGCTGGACGGCTGCCGCGCCACGGCCGAAGTGCTGCCCTCCATCGTCAAAGCGGTGGACGGCCGTGTTCCCGTACTGGTGGATGGCGGCATTCGCAGCGGTGTGGACGTGTTCCGCGCGCTGGCGCTGGGCGCTGCAGGCGTCATCATCTGCCGTCCGTTCGTCCCCGCCGTGTTCGGCGGCGGCGCAGAGGGCGTGCAGTGCTATGTGGATAAGCTGGCCGGCGAACTGGCCGACGCCATGCTGCTCACCGGTGCAAAGACGCTGGCGGATATCACCCCGGACAAGGTCTGGATGCCGTAAAGCGGTGCGCGGACAGCGCCAAAAAGGCTAGTTTTGTGAATATCAGACTGGCTGCACCGGAGGATCTGCCGGTGGTGACGGCGCTGCGCATGGTCGTGCTGCACGGGGCTGCGGAACCGCTGCCGGAGAATATGGAACAGGCTGTGACGGAGCACCTGCGGGTACGTCTGCAGGACGGCAGCTGCCTGTGCGCCCTGCTGGCGGAAAACGGCTGCGCCGGCTGCTGGAATACGGCCGCGAAGCCGGTGTACGCGAGGTCTTTGCCTGTGCGGAAAGAAAGGCGATCCCGCTTTATGAACGTCTTGGCTTTGCACTGACCGAAACTGAGATGTACCTCCAATTGTAACGAGCAGAAGAAAAACGCATCTGTGTACCATAAGTGGTGCGCAGATGCGTTTTTTGTATGAGGAATGCGGATAGACGTTAAAAATCGGCTTGCGGCTGCATGTGCAGCTCCCACCGGCCGGTTATGACGTCCCGGGCATCGTCGGCATAATCGGCCCAGACGATGCTTTTCTGCGTGTACAGCACGGCAAGGCCGCGGCGCACCCCCGGTGCGGCGGGCGGCAGGGCTTTGGCGGCGGCTTTCAGCCCGGCAGGGTCCTGTATCTGCAGGCAGGCGGGCAGCCGCCCGGTACGGTTGCTGGCCAGCCGGTCACAGACCATCACGTCCCGCAGTGCGGCTGGCTCCACGCCGGGCAGTGTGCCCAAATGTGCATATACGGCGGCGGTGTATTCGTCCAGACTGGCTTTCTGCGTGTCAAAGTCCCGCAGTGCCTCACCGACGTCCGTGAAAAGCGTATAAGGAGAAAGGCCGGTGGCTTCCAGCACATACGGCAGTGTCAGGACAAAGCGCCCGCTGTTGTATAGGCGTTCCAGGGCGTCCTCGGTGCGGTGCAGTTGCGGCAGCGCCGCCGCAGGGTACCAGCGGGTCTCGTACACCTCGTAGGGCGGCGCCTGCGCGTACCGGCAGCCGTCCTGTACGGCGCTTTCCCGCAGGGCGGCGCCGTGCAGCAGCTTCAAAAAGCCCAGCTGCAGCTGGTGCGCCCCAAGCGCATAAGCAGTGTCAAAGCTGCGGGCAAAAAGCTCCGGCGTTTCCAGCGGCAGACCGGCGATCAGGTCAATGTGCACATGAAGGTTTTTGGCGGCAAGCAGCGCGCGGATATTGCGGCAGAGCCTGTCCGTGTCGGTCTTGCGGTGAATTGCCTCCAGCGTCGGTCCGTGAAAGCTCTGCAGGCCGATCTCCAGCTGAATGCTGCCTTTCGGCATGGCCGCCAGCACGGCAAGGTTTTCCTCATCCAGCAGGTCGCCGCCGATCTCAAAGTGAAAACGCACCCCGGCCGGAATGTGCCTGCCGTATTCTTCGGCGATAAAACGCCACAGTTCGTCAGCACGTCGGCGGTCGCAGTTGAAGGTGCGGTCCACCAGCTTGACGGTCTGTGTACCGCTGTTTGCCAACAGCAGCAGTTCGTTTTTGGCGCGCTCCACGGGCAGAAACCGCACGCTGCCGCACCGGCCGGAAAGGCAGAATGCGCAGGAAAACGGGCAGCCGCGGCTGGTTTCCAGATAGGCGATGCGGCTGTTCAGCGCGGCAAAATATTCCGGGGAATAGGGGCTGGGCCAGTCGCCAGCAGGCAGATGGGCGGGTGCATCCGGCCTTGTGCGGGTGCATACGCCGTCAATTCCGTCCGGGGTTCCGCCCGCACACAGCGCGGCGCAAAGCCGGGCAAAAGGTTCTTCACCCTCACCGCTGATCACATAATCCGCCTGCGGCAGGCGCGCCAGCACCTGCGGCGCACACCAGCTCACCTCCGGCCCGCCAAGCACCACGGCCACGTCGGGCAGGGCGGCTTTCAGCAGCGGCAGCAGTGCTTCCACCTGCGGCATGTTCCAGATGTAGCAGCACAGGCCGATCACCGCCGGGGTCTGTGCGGTCAGTTTTTGTGCAAGCTCCTCCACCGGACGGTTGATGGTGCTTTCACAAACGGCGGCGTGCAGCTGCGGCGCCCATTGCCGCAATCCGGCGGCAAGGCACCACGGGGCAAGGGAGGAGTGGATGTATTTGCTTTCAAAGATGCCGATGGCGACGGTGGGGAAAGCTGCCGGCATTTCGCCAATAGCGGCAAAACGGGTTTCATCGGCAGCGTGCCCGTTTCCTGCGGTGGTGTTATGTGTGGTTTTGCTCATCACAGAGCCCTCAGTACGTCGGTGGGCAGCATGGCGGCCTCACCGCGCTCTTCGGCGGCCCGGCGTGCCGCCGCACCGTGCAGCCACACGCCGCAGCCTGCGGCTTCAAATGCAGGAAGGCCCTGCGCCAGCAGCCCGCCGATGACGCCCGCAAGCACATCGCCGCTGCCGCCTTTGGCAAGCCCGCTGTTGGGGGCGTTCAGCACAAGGGTGCGGCCATCCGGCGCGGCAACGACGGTGCGGCTGCTTTTCAATACCACGACGCAGCCCCAGTCCCTGGCGGCGCGGCGGGCAAAACCGGTCTGGTCGGCAAGGATCTCCTCGGCGGATGCGCCGGTCAGCCGAGCCATTTCGCCGATGTGCGGCGTCAGTACGCGCAGCGGTTCATTACAGGCATTTTCCGGGGAACGTGCCGCGTCCTGAGCGCCCAGCGGCTGGGGAGTGGCGGCCAGCAGATTCAGCGCATCGGCGTCCAGCACAGCGGGCTTTGTCTGCGGCACGCAAAGCGCCGCAACCAGCGCGGCGGCAGCTTCGCTCTGTCCCAGACCGCAGCCCAGTACAAGCGCGTCGGCTTTTTGCAGTGTCTGTGCGGCAAGGGCGGCGTTTTCTTCGACAGAGCCTTCCAGCGGAAGAAAGGTCGTCTCCGGCAGGCGGGCGGCCGCCGCGGCGCATACCTCTGCAGGTGCGGCGAGCTGAACCAGCCCGGCACCGGCGCGCAGAGCACCCTCGCAGCAAAGTGCCGCTGCGCCGCGGTAATTTTTGCTGCCGCATACCGCCAGCACTTTGCCAAAAGTACCTTTGTGTCCGGTGGCGCTGCGCAGAGGGGCGTGCGCGGCATACCAGTCTTCATCCAGTACGGTTTCGGCCTGCGCGGTGCGCTGTCCGGCAAGCCAGTCGCAGGTCATCTGCGCGGCGCATTCCACCAGCCGCAGGCAGGGGCGTGCGGCGTAATAAGCGGCATTGCGCTCGCTGGGGACGGGCGCGTCCTTCTGCTGTGCCGGCAGGCCAAGCAGGTCGCGGCAGAGATAGGAACCGTTGGCCTGCTCAAACGCAAGAATATTTTTCTGCACCTCTTCATAAATGAGCTGCTTGTCCTGCGGGGCCGCACCGCCGCGCTGCAGCACGGCGCTCATCACCATCACCATGCCGCTTACCGCACCGCAGGTCTCCCGCAGACGGGCAAAACCGGCACCGAAACCGGCGCTCATGGCAAGTGCCTGCTGCTGTGTGACGCCCAGCTCCTGCCAGAAAGCGCCCGCAACACTTTGGGCACAGTTGCAGCCTGCCAGAAACAGCTCGCGGGCACATGCAACATTCTTGGGTTCAAGCATGTCTTTTTTGGTAAATTCGGCCATGGTCGAAACAACTCCTTTTGGCATGAAATGAATAACTTAACACAAAAAATAAAAGAAAAAGCCGATGAAATACGTTTTTAGCGTTTACATTTGAAATAAAAAATGCTATGATAGGTAAAAAATAAGAATGTCAAAAATGGAATTCTGGAAGGAAGAGAGAATGGCGAAATCATCCAATCAGAAAGTGCGCCTGCTGATCATGCGGGACATCCTTTTGCGGGAGACGGACGAAGAGCACAAAATGACGATCCCCGGCTTTCTGCAGCACCTTGCGGCAAGCGGCATCGAGGTGGAGCGCAAAAGCCTGTACGACGACATTGAGGCGCTGCGCGATTCCGGCATGGACATTCAGCTGGTACGCGGCCGCAGCGGCGGTTATTTTGTGGGCGAGCGGGAGTTTGAGCTTCCCGAACTGAAACTGCTTGTGGATGCGGTACAGTCCTCCCGTTTCATTACGGCGCAGAAATCGGCCAAGCTCATCCGCAAGCTGGAAAAGCTGACCAACAAATATCAGGCGCGGCAGCTGCAGCGTCAGGTGGAGGTCAACGGCCGCATCAAAAACATGAACGAGAGCATCTATTATGTGGTGGATGCCGTGCATGACGCTATCTCGCAGGATAAAAAGATCAGCTTCCGTTACAGCGAATGGACGGTGGATCCCTGTTCTCCGGGCGGTTTTATCAGCCGCGACCGGCGCGGCGGCGAACATTACGAGGTCAGCCCCTGGGCGCTGGTGTGGATGGAGGAAAACTACTATCTCATCGCCTTTGACGACGCCAGCGAAAAGATCCGGCATTACCGCGTGGATAAAATGCACAACCAGAGGGTGCTGAGCCAGGAGCGCACCGGCAAGGAGACCTTTGAGAATTTCGACCTGCCCGGTTATACCAAAAGCCTGTTCGGCATGTTCAGCGGCACCCCTGTGGAGGTGGAGCTGGCCATGGTCAACGAAAAGGTGGGCGTTCTGATCGACCGTTTCGGACGGGATCTGGTGCTGCATGCCGGCCCGCGGGAGGGCTGGTTCACGGTACGGCTGAAGGTCGTGCCCGGCCCCACATTCTACGGCTGGGTGATGAGCTTCGGCGCGCAGGCCGAGGTGCTTTCTCCCGCCGAAGTGCGCGAAGGCGTTGCGGCGCAGGCGCAGGCCGTGGGGGCAATGTATCAATAAACACACCGGCACGTGCCGGCTGCAAAGGAAAGACGGCCTTGCGGCTGTCTTTTCTTTTTTTGGCAGGCATGCTTTTGCGCGGCGTGGTTTTATCCTGCTTTTGCATAGCGTGATTCTGATCATACGCCGTGTGCTGTGCGGGCGCTTTCTTAAACGATACCACACGCGGCGGGGGTTGTCAATTTTCCTGCAAAGAAAAAGCGAAGAGTCCGCGGAGGACTCTTCGCAGAAGAAGCGGGAAATCAGTAGTTTTCGGCCTTGATGGCGAAATAGCTCTGCGGATGGTCGCAGACGGGGCACAGGGCAGGGGCCTTTTTGCCTACGACGATGTGGCCGCAGTTGGCGCACTGCCAGATCATGTCCTGATCGCGGCTGAACACCAGACCCTCCTTGCAGTTGGCAAGCAGCTTGCGGTAGCGCTCCTCGTGCTCTTTTTCAATGGCGCCCACCATCTCAAACAGGATGGCGATCTTGTCAAAGCCCTCTTCCAGAGCATCCTTGGCAAAACCGGCGTACATGTCGGTCCATTCGTAGTTTTCGCCCAGAGCGGCATCCAGCAGGTTTTCTTCGGTGGAGGGGACTGCGCCGCCGTGCAGCAGCTTGAACCAGATCTTGGCGTGCTCCTTTTCGTTGTTGGCGGTTTCTTCAAAAATGCGGGCGATCTGCTCGTAGCCGTCCTTGCGGGCCTTGGAAGCATAGTAGGTGTACTTGTTGCGTGCCTGGCTTTCACCGGCAAAAGCGGCCTGCAGGTTGGCTTCGGTCTTGGTGCCTTTCAGTTCGATCATGGTAGTTCTCCT
The DNA here is from genome assembly GCA_964649475.1 of uncultured Faecalibacterium sp. Taxonomy (GTDB): domain Bacteria; phylum Bacillota; class Clostridia; order Oscillospirales; family Ruminococcaceae; genus UBA1762. The sequence continues at coordinate 50 of CAZYRD010000073.1, read as the reverse complement.
TTTCTCCGTTTTGAGGTGTTTAATGATAACTTTTCTCAATAGTCGTCTGC
>CAZYRD010000072.1:9341-11064 GCA_964649475.1 uncultured Faecalibacterium sp. | reverse complement strand
CAGCCGCATCACCCTCGGCAAGCACAGCCGCCTTGCCGACAACCGTACCGTTGCTGTGGTTGGCAACAGCCTCCAGCGCCAGCAGTGCGCCACCGGTGCTGATCACGTCATCCACGATAAGGATGCGCTTGCCGTCCATCTCATCCAACTCGGCCTGATCCATCACCAGACGCTGCTCATCCGCAGTCGTAATGGTCTTGACGGCGATCTCCACCGGCTTTTTCATATACAGCTTCGCCTTTTTGCGGGCAGGATAATACTTTTTACCGCTCTGGCGGCTCATTTCGTATGCCAGAGGAATGCCCTTGGCCTCAGCGGTGAGGATCACGTCAAATTCGGGAACCTTTTTCAGCAGAGCCTCGGCGCAGGCAACGGTCATTTCCACATCGCCGAACATGATAAACGCAGCGATATCCAGTTTGTCGTTCACCGGGCAGATCGGAAGGTCACGGGTCTGGCCGGCCACGGTCAGACGATAGGTCTTATCCATGATTTATTCTCCTTATACGATGGTTATGAAAAAGCTTCTGTCAGCCCGGAGGCCACGCCAGCTTGCGCTGCGCCAGAACATGGAAATGCAGATGATGCACGCTCTGACCGCCGTCCAAGCCGCTGTTGGTCACAACGCGGTATCCGTTTTCCAGCCCCAGATCGGCAGCGATTTTTGCGATCACCGCGAAAATATGGCCGACCAGCGCAGCATCCTCCTCCACCAGTGCAGCGGGTGCATCAATGTGCTTTTTGGGGATGACCAGAAAATGCAGCGGTGCCTGCGGATCAATATCGTGGAAAGCCAGCACCTGGTCGTCCTCGTACAGCTTGTTGGTCGGGATCAGACCGGCTGCCATTTTACAGAACAGACAGTTTTCCATAGGTTCCACCCTTTCTTTTATCCGGCAGACGCCGGGCCACCGCACGGCAGTCCGGCGCACCCGCCGTATTATTTATTTCATCATACCGGCTACGATTCCGGCAGCGGCGGCCAGTGCATCCTGCACCTTGCCGGCTTCCTTGATGCCGGCCATGGCAACGTCGGGACGTCCGCCGCCCTTACCGCCTGCAACGGCAGCGACCTCACGGACGATCTTACCTGCGGCAAGGCCCTTCTTCACAGCCTCGGCGCCGACGCCGACCACCAGAGAAAGCTTACCGGCGGATTCGCCCACCAGAACCAGAACGCTGTCCGCGTGACTGTCGCGGGCTTTTTCCACCATGCTGCGGGCATCGTCCGCGGTGGTATCCTCCAGATAAGCGGTGCTCACCTGAACGCCGTTGACGTCAGTGTACTCGCCAAACAGGTTCTGAGCCTTTTCGGCGGCGATCCTGGCCTTGAGGGCGTTCAGCTCGGCGTTCAGAGCGCGGTACTCTTCCATAACAATGGATGCACGCAGAGCGACCTCATTGGTGTTGTTGGCCTTCAGAGCCTCGGCAGCACTCTTCAGCTGCTCGTCCTTTTTGTCCAGCAGAGCAATGACGCCGGCGCCGGTCACAGCCTCGATACGGCGTACACCGGCAGCAACGCTGCTTTCGCTGACGATGCGCAGGCTGCCGATGTGGGCGGTGTTGGCAACGTGGGTACCGCCGCAGAACTCGCGGGAGAACTCCGGCACATCAACAACGCGGACAACATCGCCGTACTTCTCGCCGAACAGCGCCATGGCGCCCATGGCCTTGGCCTCGTCGATGGGCATTTCGCGGGTGGAGACCTCCACCGCGCCGAAGA
>CAZYRD010000072.1:0-9331 GCA_964649475.1 uncultured Faecalibacterium sp. | reverse complement strand
GACCAGACGCTCCACCTCGGCCAGTTCCTCGGCAGTCACGGCGGAGAAGTGGGTAAAGTCAAAACGAACCTCGCGCGGACTGACCATCTGGCCGGCCTGATGCACGTGGTCGCCCAGCACCTTGCGCAGAGCAGCCTGCAGCAGGTGGGCTGCGGTGTGGTTGCGGGCAGTGGCCATGCGGCAGGTCTTGCAGACGGATGCAGTCAAGGTCATGCCGGCATGCAGCACACCCTCTTCCAGCGTGCAGGTGTGGATATACAGGCCCTTGGCGTTCTTCTTGACGTCGGTGACCTTCAGGGTGACGCCGCCGCCGGAAAGGGTGCCCACGTCAGCCACCTGGCCGCCGCTTTCGGCGTAGAAAGAGGTGCGGTCCAGCACCACCAGAACAGTGCGGGGCTCATCCTCATTGGTTACATCCTCCACCAGCTGGCCCTCGCTTGCAACAGCCAGCACCTTGCCTTCGGTGGTCAGGGTCTCATAACCGACAAACTCGGTGTTCTCGGCTTCCAGAACCGCAAACAGGTCCTCGTTCCAGGAGGAACCGGCCTTGTTGTTGTAGTCGGCCTTGGCGGTCTCTTTCTGCACCTGCAAAGCCTTACGGAAGCCGTCCTCGTCCACGGTAAAACCGTTTTCGGCGGCGATCTCACGGGTGAGATCCAGCGGGAAGCCGAAGGTATCGTGCAGCTTGAACACCTCGGAACCGGGCAGTTCCTTCACGCCCTCGGCGTTCAGCTTTTCCATCAGGGTGTTCAGCAGGTTCATACCCTGATCGATGGTGGCGTAGAAGCTGGTCTCCTCGTTGCCGATGACCTTCTTGATGTAATCGGCGTGCTCCACCAGCTCGGGATAGGCGCCGCCGTTATTCTCGATGACGGTGCCGATCAGCTCCACCAAGAAGGGATGGTCGATGCCCAGCAGACGGCCGTGACGGGCAGCGCGGCGCAGCAGGCGGCGCAGGACATAGCCGCGGCCGGCATTGCCGGGCAGAACGCCGTCGCCCACCATAAAGGTGGTGGCACGGATATGGTCCGTGATGGCGCGGACGGAGACGTCGGTCTTGTGGTCCTTGCCGTAGGTGATGTTGGCAATGCGGCAGACATGGTCCAGAATGCTGCGGACGGTGTCGACCTCAAAGAGGTTGTCCACGCCCTGCATCACGCAGGCCAGACGCTCCAGGCCCATGCCGGTGTCGATGTTGGGGTTCTCCAGCAGGGTGTAGGTACCGGCGCCGTCAGAGTCGTACTGGCTGAACACCAGGTTCCACACCTCGATGAAACGGTCGCACTCGCAGCCGACCTTGCAGTCCGGCTTCCCGCAGCCTTTGGAGGGGCCGCGGTCAAAGTAGATCTCACTGCAGGGGCCGCAGGGACCGGAGCCGTGCTCCCAGAAGTTATCCTCCTTGCCGAAGCGGACCATATGGGAGGGATCCACGTTCAGCTTCTGCGTCCAGATGTCGTAAGCCTCATCGTCATCCACATAAACGGAAACGTACAGCAGATCCTCGGGGATCTCCAGCACCTTGGTAAAGAATTCCCACGCCCATGCGGTAGCTTCGATTTTGAAGTAATCACCGAAAGAGAAGTTGCCCAGCATCTCGAAAAAGCAGCCATGACGGGCGGTGATGCCCACGTTCTCAATATCCGGGGTGCGGATGCACTTCTGGCAGGTGGTGACGCGCTTGCGGGGCGGTACCGCCTGACCAAGGAACCACTTCTTCATGGGCGCCATGCCGGAGTTGATGAGCAGCAGGCTCTTGTCATCCGCGGGGGGGATCAGCGGGAAGCTGCCCAGACGCAGATGGCCTTTGCTTTCAAAGAAAGACAGATACGCTTCGCGCAGTTCATTCAGACCAGTCCATTTCATAACGATCAATTCTCCTCACTTGTCTGCGATCTTGTTTTTAAAAACACGGCAGCAGTACGGCACTGCAAAAAATAAGCCTTCATCCCCGTAAACAGGGACGAAGGCAAAATCTGCATCCGTGGTACCACCCAGCTTGCGCGCATGATGCGCGCCACTTTTATACGCCGTAACGCAGCGTCTGCGCCGGATTCCTCACCCGGAGGCTCAGGGGCGGCACAGGACTGCTGCGGTTAAGGACCTTGCACCGATGGTCCTCTCTCTGAAAACCGCGGAGAACAGCTCTCTTCCCCGTCGTTGCCGTGTTTCTTTATTACTTTATAAGTATACTCATTTTTGTCCGGCTTGTCAACAAAAATGTACGAAAGAGCACGCGGCGCACAAAAAATTACACCCTGCTTTTCCACACCGGTGACGGGTTTCTGACTGCATTTACTTTTCTTCTCCGGAATAACACGCACAAGCCCGTCCCATACTTTCCGTATCTGAAATTCAGGGAGGATACGACATGGAACTGAAAGGGACTCACACTCAAGCCAATTTGCTGGTTGCATACAGCGGAGAAAGTCAGGCTGCGGAAAAATACGCCATTTACGCGGCAAAAGCCCGCGCCGACGGCTATGCGCAGATCGCCGAAATTCTGGACGAGACCGCAGCCAATGAACGCGAGCATGCCAAGCTGTGGTTCAAGCTGCTGAACGGCGGCGTAGCCGACACCGCCGCCAATCTGGCGGACGCCGCCCACGGCGAACACTACGAATGGGCCGAGATGTATCCGGCCTTTGCGCAGGCCGCAAAGGAGGAAGGCTTTGAGCATATCGCCACGCTGATGACCCGCATCGCCGCGATCGAACAGCGGCACGAAGAGCGCTTCCGCACACTGCACCGGAACATCAAAACCGGTCAGGTGTTCACCAAACCGGAAAAGAAACTTTGGATCTGCCGCAAATGCGGCTTTGTGCTTGAAGCCGAAAGCGCACCGGCCGTTTGTCCGGTCTGCGGACACAGGCAGGAGCATTACGAGCTTTTGTGCGAAAACTATTGACGGTCTCTCATCCCTGCTTGACACCACCCGCTCTTTTTGCTATACTGCTTTTTCAACAAAAGCAGAAAGAGAGGGCGTACGCTTATGGAGCTTTGGGATGCATATGACGCAGACGGAAAACGAACCGGCATACTGCTGGAACGCGGCAAACCAATACCGGATAGCCTGTATCATCTGGTGGCGGAAATCGTTGTTCAGCACACAGACGGCAGTATTTTGATCATGCAGCGCGACAGCAGCAAGAACCCTTTACCGGGACTCTGGCAGGCAAGCGCCGGTGGCTCGGCACTTGCCGGAGAGACCAGCGAAACGGCCGCACGGCGGGAGCTGCTGGAAGAGACCGGCCTGACCGCCGGTGAGCTTGTACCGCTATACCGCCGCCGCGAAGACGTACGCCATGCTTTTTATCACGGTTATCTGACCCGATACGACGGCAATAAAAACGACATCCTTCTGCAGCCGGGAGAGACGCAGGATCATCGCTGGCTGTCCCCCGCCGATTTTCTTGCCTTTGTTCAAACCGACGCCTTTATTTCCTTCCATCGCGACCGGCTGCAGGACTGGCTGAAAACTTTGCAGCCCGCGCCTTGCTTTCCATGCAAAAGTGTGTTATGATACACTTGTTAGCATCCGCTAACCACATTTTGCAAAGGAGCGTTTTCGCGTGGATAATTATATCATCATCGGTCTTTTGCTCGTCATTCTTCTCTTTGCTGTTCTGCGGGCCAAAAAACACTTCAGGGGTGGTGGATGCTGCGGCAGCGGCAGCAATACCATCCGCAGCAAAAAGAAACTGACTGCGCCCGTACTGGGCGAAAAAACACTCACCATTGAAGGCATGCACTGTGAGAATTGTGAGATCCGCGTAGAAAACGCACTCAACCGGCTGGAGGGCGTTGCCTGCAGTGTTTCTTATAAAAAGAAAACGGCCCGCCTGCGCTACAGCCAGCCCGTTCCGGATGATGTATTGAAAAACACCGTTGAAAAAATGGGTTATAAAGTGACCGCTATCCGCTGAACCGTCGCACAAAAATCCCCCTTGGCCTTTCCATGACCGGCCAAGGGGGACATTCTTTTTTTCAGACGCAACAGAACAGCGGTACATAATTGCCGCCGCAGAAGCCGCACAGCAGCTGCGCGGCACACAGTGACATGCACAACGGATTGACATGGACGCCGGGGAAACCATAAGCCGCACCACGCTGGCCGTATGCGGAAGCACTGTGCTGCAGTCTGGCAAGCAGATTCTGATATTCCGTATTTCCCGGCTCCATTGCCGCAGCCTGCTGCGCGTGTTCAACAGCCGTGACACGGTCACCTTTTCCGGCATGTGCCACCGCACTGTAATAATACCACCGGGCTGTCCTTTCTTTCATCTCGGAAAGAACATGCAGCGCCTCGTCATAATAGCCGGCATTGATATAGCTGCGTGCAGCGCGGAATTCCGTGCTTTGGTCCTGCGTGCTGTACCGTGCGCTGCCGTAGCTGCCGTAAGCGCCGTATCCGCCATAGCCCCCATAGGAGCCATAGGGTCCGTAGCCCGTTGACCCCGCCGTCCGGCCGCTCTCGTACTTTTCCTTGTTTTTGATGCGGTCGTACGCATCGTTGATCTCCCGCATACGCCGCTCGGCTTCCGGATCACCCGGATTCACGTCCGGATGATATTTCTTGGCCAGTTTGCGGTATGCGCGTTTGATCTCTTCTTCGCTTGCGTCATGGGAGACGCCCAGCACCTGATAGGGATCCTGATTCATTTGTGGCGTCTCTCCTTCCGTTTTTCATTCTTCTGCTGCGCCATTTCATACTTTGACCAGACACCGGCGTAAAATATGTTCTGCACGATATGCGCATCCCGTCCCAAAGGAAGCTTCTCCAGTTCCGCTGCCGCATCACCGATCAGCAGCCGTAAAAGAGGACGATGATCGGTCTGCTCCACAAAGGCCAGCGGATTGTAACGCTCTTTACGCAGATCCGCATGCAGATCCACGCTGGCATCCTGCATATAGATAAATTTCCCCAGAAAATACCCCAGCCGCCGCAAGGTTTCGGCATATTCGTCCTCCTGCAGCCAGAACAGCTCACCCATAAGGACGCCGAACCAGTGTGCGGCTTCGTCCGGGTTGGAAGACGCCGCGCGCTCCACACCGGAAAGCCTCGCAAGACATTCCTTTACCGCCGCGCTCTGGCGGGGATGCTCCCTGCTAATTTTTTCGCATGCACTCTTCAGGCACTGCGCAGCACCGTACTGCACAACCGCCCGGTCATCCTGCCAGTCATCCATCAGTTTATAATATGCCAGAAGCACATTCATATCCGCGGCATAGTCTGTAAAACAGTTGCTCCATCGCAGGTGCTTTTTCAACGGATGTATCACACAGGTCTTTTCCTCCTGCACTTCCTCCGGCTGATAGACCGCACCCAGCAAAAGCGGAAGCAGTGTAAGGTCATAGGTCAGCGTCAGGCCGCACAGCTCGCCGTGACGGCGGCGGATGGCAGCGCAAAGTCCGCAGTAGCAGGCGCGGTAGCGCTCTGTCTCCTGCGGCGTCAGCGTTTGCCTGTCGGCGACGATAAACCCAAACATACTCTTCCCCTTTTTAGCTTTTGCGGATAAAGCGGTATCCGCATTTCGGACAGGTGATCTCGATTTTGCCGCGGCCCCGGGGCACGCGGGTCATGGTACGGCATTTTTCACAACGGAAAAAACGATAGTCTTTTCTTTGGGAACAACGAAGCTTCCACTGCCGAAAACGCTGCTGCAGTGTACTGCGCCACTGCATATAGTGTTGGTTTTCCACCCGCCTTTTATATACATTGCGGGAAAAAATGCGGAAATAGCTCATCACAACGACTGCAATGCCGACAAAGCTGAGCACGCTTTGCCATACCCCCTGCGGCACCAGCAGCGACAGGAGCAGAATCACGCAGCCTGTGATCGAATACAGCCGCGCAAGCTCATCCGGGCCGTTGCGCCCCATCAGTATTTTCTGCAGCCAGTTTCGGAAACGGTTCATTCCGGTATACCTCTTTACTCAATTTTTAAATAACACTTTACCATAATATTAAAGCGTATTACGGTGCACATTTTATGAGTTAGAAATGAACGAACTGTAAATTTCTCCAAGCATACCACATCCATATATGAATATTACAGGATTCCCGTCCCTGCGTCAAGCTGTGAACACAATTTTTTCGCATCCGCCGGTTTCCTCCGCAGTTGCGCATTGAAAACTCTCTGCGCTCATGGTAAAATAACAGTATCACTCCCCGAAAGCGAGGTTCTTTTTTATGAGCACACAAAAACCGGTGATCGGTATCACCGTTTCGGAATGGGACGGCTCTCTGCATATGGGCTTCGGCTGCGAAAAAGCCGTTATCGCCGCCGGCGGCCTGCCGCTGATGCTGCCCATCCACATTGATCCCGCCGACGCAGAGGCGCTTCTTGCACGCTGCGACGGCATCCTGTTCTCCGGCGGCGTGGACGTTGACCCCGCCTGCTACGGCGAAGAGGTCCTGGAGGCCTGCGAGGGCATCGACGTTGACCGCGACAAAGCGGAAACCGCCTATTTTGAAGCGGCACGCAAAATGCACCTGCCGATGTTCGGCATCTGCCGCGGTCATCAGATCATCAACGTGCTGATGGGCGGCGATCTGTATCAGGACCTCCCCACAGGCTTCCCCCGCGAAAACGCGCTGCAGCACCGCAGCAAAGGCGCCGGCGACACCCTGCTGCACGGCATCCGTACCGAAAGCGGCAGTCTGCTGGAAAAAGTGACACACGGCGCCCCTATGCGTGTGACCAGCACTCATCATCAGGCAGTGCGCCGCGTCGGCGAGGGCCTGCGCGCCTGCGGCCATACGGCGGACGGCGTGATCGAAGCTTTGGAAGGCACCGGCGAGGACTATATTCTGACGGTGCAGTGGCATCCCGAACTGCGTTACGCCCGCGAACAGCACGCACTGGACCTTTTCCGCGGACTGGTCGAAGCTGCACGCATCCGCATGGAGAAGAAGTGATGATCCATCACATCCCGTCTGATATCGTTTTGCCGCTGCTGGCATGGTATGCCGAAAACGCGCGCACACTGCCTTGGCGCAGCCGCCCGACCCCTTACCGGATCTGGCTCAGCGAGATCATGCTGCAGCAGACCCGCGTGGAAGCCGGCCTGCCCTATTTTGAGCGTTTTACCGCCGCACTGCCCACCATAGAAGCACTTGCCGCAGCGGATGAGCAGCTTTTGCTGAAGCTGTGGGAGGGACTGGGATATTACAGCCGCGCACGCAACCTGCAGAAAGCGGCGCGCATTGTTGTGGATGAATACGGCGGCGAGCTGCCCGGCACGCCGGAGGAGCTGAGCAAGCTGCCCGGCATCGGCCCGTACACCGCCGGCGCCATCGCTTCCATTGCATTCGGTTATCCCGCACCCGCCGTGGACGGCAACGTGCTGCGTGTACTCAGCCGCATTACCGCATACGAAGGCGACGTGCTTGCCTCAGGCGTCAAAGAAAAAACAGCCGCCGCCCTGCAGCAGATCCTTCCGCCGGACGTCGGCGCGTTCAATCAGGCGCTGATGGAGCTTGGCGCGCTGGTCTGCCTGCCCAACGGGGCGCCCAAGTGCCTGATCTGTCCGGTGCGGGAGCATTGCGAAGCGCAAAAGCGCGGCATGGAAAACGAGCTGCCCGTCAAGGCAAGGAAAAAAGCCCGCCGCATAGAAAAGCGCACCATTCTTCTGGTACGCTGCAAAGAGCATATTGCACTGCGCCGCCGTCCGCCGGATGGCCTGCTGGCAGATCTTTGGGAATTTCCCTCACTGGATGGCCATGTATCGCCCAAAGTGCTGCAGACACAGCTTGCCGCTCTGGGACTGCGTGTTGAAACACTCCGCGATGCCGGCAATGCCAAACACATTTTTTCGCACATCGAGTGGCACATGCAAGGCTGGTTCGTTGACTGCCTCGACTTTGCCCTGCCGGAGGGCTGGCTGTGGGCGACACCGCAGGAACTGGCTGCCGAATACCCTATTCCCTCGGCTTTTCGCGCCTACACGAAACAGATCCTGCAAGAATGATAAAGAACATACCGCATCCACCGGCCACGCTCCCAACGGCCGGAAGATGCGGTATTTTTTATTGTTTATCGGCGGTCACTCCAAAAATTCCAGCGCGCCGCAATACCAGCCGCTGACGCCGTTCTTTTTGACGATGTACCCCTTGGGTGTTTCCATCACAACGGAAAGGATATCGCCTTCCAGCACCGGCAGGCGGTAGTCGCTGCAATTATCCACATGGACAACGCCGCTGCCATCCGTCCAGAGGAGCTCCGTGGGAACGTCCATCTCCCGGCCGCTACGCGGATGACGGCAGCGGCTGAGCACGCCTTCCCCGTACAGCACCTCTGCCACATCGTCGCCGTATAAAAAGCAGAACGGATCCTCCCCCGGCTTCTGCGGCGCAAGCGCTTTTGCTCTTGAAAAATCGTCGTAGGCGGCATAGCTCCAGCAGGCCGTTGCATTCTCACGGATCAAACAGTTCAGCTGTGCGTCGTATTTCAGCATACAGCTGCCGTCGATGGAAAAAATATTGCGTTTTGCATTGTAAACAGGGTTTGAGCGCGCGATCCCCTTGCCATACAGCACCACCGGCCAGTGACCGACAATGACGGTCTTTTCAAAGCGGGGACCTTGCTGCTTTGCAAACGCATCACATTTTATACAGGGGTATTCCTCCAGCTCCGGCAGATCTGCACCTGCAAGACCTGCGTGGACAAAAATACAATCCTCTGTCTCAAGTATAGTGGGCAGGCTGCCAAGGAAAGCGATCTCAGGCGCGTACCGCTCGCACAGAAGCTGCCAGAAGCGCTGCGGATCTTCGGCATAGACCTGCTCCAATGCAGACGCACGGCACATATCCCAGAGGATGCTGTAACTGTTCCAGTTCGCACGGCGCAGCTCCATATAGCGCTGCATGAGCGCGGGAGTCTCCTCCTGCTGCAGCTCCTGCAGGACGGTGTCACAGTTGCCCTTCACCGCCCAGACGTTGCCAGCCTTCGCCAGCCGCATAACGTACCGCACCACGCCAAGGCTGTCCGGGCCTTTTTCGGTCAGGTCGCCCACCAGCACAAGGGCGTCCTGCGGGCCGAATTCCACCTTGGCCAGCAGATTTTTCAGGTAATTCAGATTGCCGTGGATATCGCTGATGGCCAGAACGCGCCTGTAACCGCGCAGTTCAGCCTTATGTACCGTTGCTTTCATTGCCTGTTGTTTTCTCCTTTTCGGGGCAGATATGCGCTTTTACAGATGACCGCCTTCGATTTCAGCGGCGTTCTTTCCATGGATGATCACCGTTTTATCCTCCGGCACGTACTCATCCGGGAAATGCACCATGACGTTTTCCTTTTCCAGTTTACGCTGAAGCGCTCGGATATCCACC
>CAZYRD010000071.1:0-11069 GCA_964649475.1 uncultured Faecalibacterium sp. | reverse complement strand
ACATTCTGCCCGGCTCCTCCATTCATCAGGTATACGAGGACTGCGACGTGATCTACGCCGGTGTTTTTGCCGAGGCCGACGCCCTGTACAACGACGCCATTGCCGCCCTGAACGCCCATATCGGCGTGGGTAAAAACCAGATCGCTGTGTGGAACTTCCTCAGCTGGCCTGTACGCGGCACCGTGACCGCCACCCTGCCCGGCCGTTGGAACGCGCTGACCGACGCTGACGGCAACGCCGTCAACGCCACTGCCGTGCAGGAGGACGGCGCCACCCGTTTTGTGTTTGAAGCCGCCGACGTGCCCGCCATGGGCGCCGGTGTGTACACCGCCGTCTGTGCCGAAAGTTCTGCGGCGGAAAACACCGCGACCGCCCGCCTGCTGGAAAACGACCGTCTGCGCGTAACGCTGGACGAAAACGGCCACATCGTCAGCCTGTTTGACAAGCAGGCTGATCGCGAGACCTTTGCCGCCGGCAGCCGCAACAACCTGCTGACCATCTTCGAGGACATCCCCCACCGCGAGTCCGCATGGAACATTGATCTGGAATACCAGAACCATTTCTGGGAGCTGGACAAGGCCGAAAGCGTGGAGCTGGTGGAAGCCAGCACCGTGCGCAGCGTGGTGCGCGTGGTGCGCCGGTTCAACCTTTCCACCATCACGCAGGACATTGTGCTGGAACGCAACGCCCGCCGTGTGGACTTTGTCACCCATGTGGATTGGCAGGAAAAACAGCGCATGCTGAAAACCGCCTTCCACCCCGACGTGCTGGCCGCCCGCGCCACCTACGAGATCCAGTTCGGCGCCATTGAACGCCCCACCCACTGGAACACCAGCTACGACAAGGCCCGTTTTGAGGTCTGCGGCCACAAATGGGCCGATCTGTCCGAGGGCGATTTCGGCGTCAGCATCCTCAACGACTGCAAGTACGGTTATGACATCAAGGACAACCGTATGCGCCTGACCCTGCTGCGCGGCACCGTGTACCCCGACCCCGTGGGTGACATCGGCGAGCACGACTTCACCTACTCCGTTATGCCGCACTGCGGCGACTGGCGCTGCGGCGACACCGTGCGTGAGGCTTACGCCCTCAACGTGCCCGTGCTGCCCGCCGTTGGCGAAAGCGATGGCAGGGCCGGCTGCTTCCGCTTTGCCTCCGTTGCAAACGCCAACGTCATTCTGGACACCATCAAGGGCGCCGAGGACGGTGACGGCATCATCGTGCGCGTGTACGAAAGTCAGGGCTGCCGCGGCAATGCGGCCATTGATTTCGGCTTTGCGCTGCAGGACGCCGCTGAATGCAACCTGATGGAGGAGTTTGAGCACGAAGTGCCTGCGGATGGCAATACGCTGCGCTTTGTCATCAAACCCTACGAGATCAAGACCTTCCGCATCCATAAAGCATAAAGCACTACGCCAAAAGCGCTGTCCCGCCAAAACGGGGCAGCGCTTTTGCTATGTGACGTCTTTTGTGGTGTGTCTCCGTGTATCGCTGATTCAATCAATTTTTGTATTTTCCGCCGCCCAGCTTGCAATTTTCCCGCATACGGCAGACGCTTTACATTCTTTTGCGCGGGCCGCTGTTGGCACGGTCGTAAATTTCGCGCAGGGTTTTGTTGGGGTTGGCGATCAGGTCCGGGTCGTTGGTGACGATGGTGGGAACGGTGCCGTGGTCATCGTGGATGCGGGAGCGCATGACCTCGTCCTCGGTGCGGCCGGACAGGGTGTTGTAGCCCACCGTCATGCACAGGTCGCCGAGGATGAATTCGTTGATGGCACAGTCGCCGCCGGTGCGTTCCAGACCTTCGCAGGAGACGTGGCCGCTGCGGTACAGGTGCATCTGCGCAAAGGAAAGCCCCTGCGCGATGATCTCGTTGCGGCCCTCGCCGCCGATGGGCAGACCGCCGCGGATCTCGCCCAGCATGCGGATCAGATCGTTCAGGCCCTCGCTGGAGGTTTTTCCCTCCACCAGACAGTTGTGCAGGTTGTAGCTGCACAGCGTCACGTCGATAAAGCAGCCGCTGATGGGATGCTCCGCCGCCAGCTTGTCCATGCGGGTATACAGCTCGCTTTGCCACAGCGAGGCCGCCGGGTGGATCTTGGTCATGATGTTATAGCTGCGGTTGCAGGGGTCGGTTTTGGCGCTTTCCGTCCATGGCACGCCCAGATAACGCCAGTTTGGGTTATCCCAGCCCCAGCCGTACACGGTCTTGTCGTCGGTGTGCAGCATCTGGAACTCGTACAGCTTGCGGTACACGGGATGGCCGGGGTCGATCTCCATGCTGTTCATATGCGGAGCAATGCGGAAGCCCAGTTCGGCGCCGTATTTCAGATATTCCGCTGCAGCGGCACTGGGCTCGTATTCGGGATAATCCTGATCGTATCCGTAGTCGCGCCACTCCGCCATGTGAATGAGCACCTTTTTGGGGTCCACCTTTTTGGCAAGCTCATCCAGACATTTCGTATTGGTGTTGGTCCAGCACACGGCCATGGTGATGTCATCTAGCCAGGGCAGCCGGGCGGCGCGCTGCCCGGCAAGGCTGTAGGCGTTCCAGTACCAGTCCTTGTAAATTTTTGCGGGCACACGCCAGCCGCCGGCAAAACAGTTGACACGCCACACAAGGCCGCCGGCGCTTTTGTTGTTATCCAGCGGGCCGTAGGCTTCGGTGGCAAAGGTCACGGTGCCCACCTCATCCCCCGCGCCGAACAGCAGGTCTTTATAGGTATATTGCGTGTCGCGGCAGTGCACCCAAAAGCCGCTGCCGGCGTCGTTTTCAAAAATGCACAGACCGATCTCCCAGCTGCTGGGCCAGTTGTATTCGCCGCCCGCCAGCAAAGGGTCGTCCAGCTCCAGCCGGATACCCTGACAGGTGGGCACCAGCGCCTTGAGGCTGCGGTCAATGCCTGCGACCTCCCAGCCCACCGCCTTGACGCCGGGACGGCCGCTGCCCGCACCGGGCCGCACAAGAATATCGCCGCTGGCCTCGTCGCACCACACCTGCGTGACGCCGTCGCCGTACCAGGACTGAAATACAAACTCTGCCCGTTTTTCGTTCAGCAAACGCACGCGGACTCCACCCGTGTCCAGCCGGCGGACGTCGCCGTTCATCCACTGTACCAGCGTACCCACCGCATCCCCGGGGGCGGAGATCACGGTTTCGCCCGTGGCCTTGTTGACCAGCGAGGTAAAGCGACCGTTTACCATAGTGGCAAGCTGCGTATGCGTCTCAATGGTGAGAACGCCGTTTTCCAGTTTCATCATGGGAAAGCTCCTCCTTCCGGCGGCGATGCGCCTTTCGCTTTTTTTATAACGCATCCGGCGGCAAAGTGCAATCCTTTTCCCGCAGCGGAAAACAGCTTCTCTTTTTTTCACAAAGCCAGTGCGGCTCTCTTTGTACAAAATGCCGCACAAAAAAGAGAAGCCGCCGCAGAACACGGCAGCTTCCCCATCCCCGGAGTTACTTTTGGTGATACCCGTCCAGAAACGCCCCCAGCCGGCGCATGGCATCGCGCAGGCGGTCGGGTTCCGGCAGAAGGACAAGGCGGAAATGGTCCGGATCCGGCCAGTCGAATCCGCTGCCCGGCACCACAAGAATATGGGCGGCGTCCAGCAGGTCGCCGGCAAATTTTTTGTCGCTGGTGATGTTGAATTTCTTCACATCCAGCTTGGGGAACAGATAGAAGGACGCATCGTTTTTGACGTAGGAGATGCCGTCGATCTTATCCAACTCTTCAACGGTGGCCTGACGCTGCTCGTACATACGGCCGCCGGGGCTGACCATGGAGCGGGGCGTTTCCATATCCGCCAGAGCAGCGGGCACCACCAGCTGCGCCAGCGCGTTGGAGCAAAGCCGCAGCGAGGTGAGCTGCACCAGACCCCTGCGGTAGCTTTCGGTGCGGGCGCGCGGGCCGCTGAGCACCATCCAGCCGCAGCGGTAACCGCACAGGATATGCGATTTGGACAGGCCGTTCATGGTGACGACGGTGAGATCCGGCGCAAGCGAGGCGGTGGAAACATGCTGCTTGCCGTCCATCACCAGCCGGTCATAGATCTCATCCGAGAACACCACCAGATCATGCTCCCGCGCAACCTGCAGGATCTGCTGCAGAACGTCGGTTTCATACAGGACGGCGGTGGGGTTGTTGGGGTTGATGATGACCACCGCTTTTGTTTTTGCGGTGAGCTTGCTGCGCAGGTCGGCCACGTCCGGGTTCCAGCCGGAGGCCTCGTCACAGCGGTAATATACCGGCTTTGCACCGGTCAGCAGAACCGTGTTGCTCCACAGCGAGTAGTTGGGCGTGGGGATCAGCACCTCGTCGCCGGGGTTGAGCAGCGGCAGCAGCGCAAAGTTCACCACCTCGCTGACGCCGTTGCCGATAAACACATCCTCCGGCTGTACGCCTTCAATGCCCTTGCTTACCGCATAGGCCGCAATGGCCTGCCGCGCTGCGGGCATGCCCTGAAAATCACAGTAAGCCACGGCTTCCGCCTCGCGCCCTGCCAGCGCGCTGCGAATGCTCTCCGGCAGAGGGAAACCAAAAGCAGCCGGGTTGCCGGTGTTCAGCTTAAGTACCTCGATGCCCTCCGCCTGCATGCGCATCGCTTTGTGAAACAACTCTCCGCGGATATCGGAATGGACATGCTCCATCCGGTCGGCCAGTTGGATCCGCTCCATCATTCTATTATTACATCCCTTTCTTATCGGGCTTTGTGCCCACAACATTCCATGATATATTATACCAGAAAAACTTCGGCCGCGAAAGGCCTTTTACAAAACTTTTGCATTCCGCCATGAAAAAGCACCGGACGGAAACAGAACTTTGCTCTCCGCCGCCGTTTGACAAACCTTTGCGTTTCCTTTATACTTACCTCAACAGAGGCAGCCGAACCCGATGCGCTGCCGCAGTATGCCATCGTATCATTTGCCGTGCCGGCCGATCAGTCATGGCAAAAGCAGGAGGAATCAGCTATGCGAATTTCCAGTGACGCCACCATCCGCTGCGCCGGCGGCGAACAGGTCGTCTGCACCGTCCCCGCCGAGGAGGTCGCCCGCGTAAAAGGGTTGGGCTGCCTGCGCGACAAACGCACCCCGGACGCTTTTAACGTACGTATTCTCACCGGCAACGGCAAGCTGAGCAGCGAAAAGCTGACCGCCGTTGCCGAAGCCGCCGCCCGTTTCGGCTCCGGCGAGGCCGCCATGACCTCCCGCCAGACCATCGAGATTCAGGGCGTGCGCTATGAAAACATTGAGCCCATGCGCGAATTTCTGGCACAGTACGGGCTGGAAAGCGGCGGCACCGGCCCCAAGGTGCGGCCGGTGGTCGCCTGCAAGGGCACCACCTGCCAGTACGGTCTCATCGACACCTTCGCCCTTTCCGAAAAGATCCACCAGCTTTTCTATGTGGGTTACCACCATGTCAAACTGCCTCACAAGTTTAAAATTGCCGTTGGCGGCTGTCCCAACAGCTGCGTCAAGCCCAACCTGAACGATCTGGGCATTGTCGGCCAGCGTGTACCCGTAATGGACGCCGAAAACTGCCGTGGCTGCAAGCTGTGCCAGATGGAAAAAGCCTGCCCCGTCCACGCCGCACAGGCGAAAGACGGTAAAACAGCCATCGACCCCGACCGCTGCAAAAACTGCGGCCGCTGCCTTGGCAAATGCCCGTTCCATGCGGCTGACCGCTGCATTGACGGGTACCGGGTGTACCTTGGCGGCCGCTGGGGCAAGGATTTTGCCCACGGACAGCCCATGGAAAAGCTGTTTACCAGCGAGGAGGAAGTGCTTTCCGTTGTGGAAAAAGCCATTCTGCTGTTCCGCGACAAGGGCGTTGCCGGAGAGCGCTTTTCCTCTACCATTGAACGCATCGGCTTCGCGGAGGCCTGCCGTCTGCTGGAGGGCGACGGGCTTCTGCAGCGCAAAGAGGAGATCCTGAACCCGTGAAACGAACACTGCTTGCCGCCTGTCTGACGCTTGCCCTGCTGCTGTGCGGCTGTGCCGCGCCGCAGACCGTTTCGCCTGCCGCCGCAACGGCATACACCTTTACCGACAGCACCGGAGCCGAGGTCACACTGACCGAAAAACCACAAACTGTCGCCGTTCTGTTCTCCTCCTATGCGGAGATCTGGACGCTGGCGGGCGGCACGGTGGCGGTCACTGTTGGAGAAAGCGTCGAGCGCGGCTTTGCCCCCGAAACCGCCGTTCTGGTGGACGCCGGTGCGGGCAAAACCATCGACCACGAGCTGCTTCTTGCCGCACAGCCGGAGCTCGTCATCGGCTCGGCCGACATTGCCGCACAGGTAAAAGCCTGCCAAACGCTTTCGGCTGCAGGCATCCCCTGTGCGCTTTTCCGCGTGGACACCTTCGACGAATACCTGTCCATGCTGAAGATCTGCACAGACATCACCGGCAATGCCGACGCTTATAAAACTTTCGGCACCGCCGTACAGCAGCAGATCGACGCCGTGATGACCGCCGTAAAGCAGCTGGACGCCGCGCCGAAGGAGATCCTTTTCATCCGCGCCGGAAGCCAGTATTCCGCCACAAAAGCCAAGCGTGCGCCGGACAATTTTGTCTGCACCATGCTGGATGAGCTTGGCAGCCGCAACATCGCCGATGACGCCGCCGTTCTGCTGGACGGACTCTCGCTGGAGGAGATCCTTCTGCGGGATCCGGATCACATCTTTCTGACGACCATGGGCAGCGAGGACGCGGCCGTACAATACATAACCGATCTGTTTGCCCGGGAGGGCTGGCGGGAGCTGCAGGCCGTGAAAAACGGGAACTACACTTTTCTTTCCCGCGAGCTTTTCCACTTTAAGCCCAACGCCAGATGGGCCGAGGCGTATACCGTCCTGGCAGAACTTCTGTACCCGGAGCTGAACATCCATGGAGAAACCGACTAAAACCATCCCCTACGGATGGCTGCTTGTTCTGTTGTGCGCGCTTACGCTGACGGCGGCATTTCTGGGGCTGCGCTTCGGCAGCGCCCGGCTTGCCCCCGGCGAATTTTTTGCCGGGCTGCTGCGCACGGACCCCAATGCCCCCGCGGCACAGATCCTTTGGGTGGTGCGCCTGCCCCATGTGGCGGCGTGCTTTCTGGCGGGGGTCGGGCTTGCCGTCAGCGGCGTGCTGCTGCAAACCGCCACCGACAACCCGCTGGCCGGGCCGAACGTGATCGGCGTCAACGCTGGCGCGGGCTTTGCCACGGTGCTGGGGCTGTGCTTTGCCCCTGCCGCCTACCGCCTGCTGCCGTTTTTCGCCTTTGCTGGCGCGTTTGCCTGTACTTTGCTCATCGTCCTGACGGCGAACCGTGCCGGAGGCTCCCGCGTGACCATTGTTCTGGCGGGCGTGGCGGTTTCAGCGCTGCTCAGCGCCGGTATATCTCTGCTGCGGCTTTTGTATCCGGAGCTTGCCCTCGCGTACAATTATTTTTCCGTCGGCGGCGTCAGCGGCGTCGCCTTTACCGACCTGCGCCTGCCCGCACTGATCATTTTTGCGGTGCTGGCGGCCGCGCTCGTGCTTTCCCGCCGGCTGAATCTGCTGTGTCTGGGCGATCCCATCGCACATTCGCTGGGCGTGCGCGTACGGACAGTACGCACATTGGCACTGGTGCTGGCCAGCGCCAGCGCCGCGGCGGCGGTCTCCTTTGCCGGACTGCTGGGCTTTGTGGGCCTGATGGTGCCGCACATTGCCCGCCGGCTGACCGCGGGCACGGACGTACGCCGCCTGCTGCCGGTCTGTGCCCTGCTGGGCGCTGTACTGGTGATTTTTGCAGATCTGCTTGGGCGGGTGCTGTTCGCCCCGTCGGAGATCCCCGCCGGCATCATCACTGCCTTCATCGGTGCGCCGTTTTTCTTTGCGCTGCTGCTGCAAAGGAGGAACCGCCTGTGAAACTTGTTTTTGAAAACATCTGCGCCGCATACCGAAAAAAACCCGTACTGGAGGATGTTTCTTTCACAGTGGAAAGCGGCAGCATCACGGTGCTGATCGGCCGCAACGGCGCCGGAAAATCCACGCTGCTCCGCTGCCTGATGGGCGAAAAGCGGGATCACGGCGGCAGGATCCTGCTGGACGGGCAGGATGTGCGCAGCCTGGCCATGCCGCAGCTGGCGCACATGGCTGCCTGTCTGCCGCAGGATCTGCCCCGCCCTCACGTCACCGTGCGGGAGCTGGTTAGCTTTGGCCGCACACCGTACACGCCGCTGACCGGCAAACTGACCGCCGGCGACCGGGAGATCGTCGACCGGACGCTCCACGCCGTGGGCATGGAGGCCTACGGCAATGCTTTTGTGGACACCTTATCCGGCGGCGAATGCAAAAAGGCCTTTTTTGCCATGACACTGGCGCAGGACACCCCTTTGGTGGTTCTGGACGAGCCCACCGCCCATCTGGATGCCGCCAGCCGGTTTGGCTTTCTGGAGTTGGTGGACAGAATGCGCCGACAGACCGCAAAAACGTTTTTGCTGGTCATGCACGAGCTGCCCGAGGTCCTGCGCTGTGCCGACCGCATCGCCGTGCTGCACGGGCACCGGCTGGTTTTTACCGGCTCGCCGGAGGAATGCCTTGCCGCGCAGATCCCGCAGACCTGCTTCGGCATCCGCATCAGCGGCAGCCGTGAGGATGGGTATGCCGCAGTTCCCCTGAAATGAAAAATACCGCTCTGCGACAGCAGACCGGTATTTCAGCCTGTCGAAAAAGGTCGCCAAAAGCGGCCTTTTTCGACAGGCTTTGAACTTTTTATCATCCTCAAGATCAATGGACTCACAGATCCGAAGGCCGGAGTTTTCGTTGATCAAACCGGCTTTCATCTGTGCATCCCATGTTTCGGGCAGATAGCAGTGCAGATATTTGAACATCGTTTTCGTCCCCCGTTTCTCTTTTATCACACAAACCGCTGCGCATAACCGCATCTTCGGCAAAGATCCTCGGCGGCTTTGCCGCACCGAAATCCTTCCAGAATACCCGTCGCCCGGTCCGAATGCAGGACCTCCCCGATATCCTGCCGGAAAATGTTGCCGAGGTCGATCGCGCCGTCGCTGTCAAGGCAGCAGGGAACCACTGTGCCATCCACAAGAATACCGAATTGATCCTTGAGACCGTAGCAGAAAAAACGCTCCCCCTTGATCTCCGCCTTGCTGTCCGGCCATTCGAAACGCTCGCCCGGTTCAATGAAAATTTTGTTTCGGATGCGGATGCCGCGGGTATTTTCCACCCAATCTCCCGTAATATTCTGCCGCAGAAGCTTCAGCGTCAGTTCGTTTCTGCCGTCATCCGCGCCCTGATTCCAAAGGCGGAAAACCACGATCGTCCCCGCATCCGCGGCACGTTTGGCAAATGCGGCAAGGCTGCAGACATACCGGGCATGCGCCTCGTCATCGTCATCCTCAAAGCTGTGCAGGGATATATTCACCTTGTGCACACCGGCTTGCAAAAGCTCGTCCTGACGGTGTGCCAGCAGCGTGCCGTTGGTGGTCAGGATCGATTTATACCCCCGCGCACCCGCCAGTTCAATAAAACGGGGAAGCCGCGGATGGGTAAGCGGCTCCCCCATCAAATGATAATAGATGTATTTCGTATAGCCTGTCAGCTTATCCAGAATATCCGCAAACTCATCCTCGCTCATCCGCCGCGGCGCACGGCTGTGCCCATGGCAGAAAGAACAGCTCATGTTGCATATATTGGTGATCTCCACGTAAACCTTGCTGTACATATCGTTTCTCCGCGCAACGGACGGAACAAGCCCTGCGTCATTCCGCCGGTTATTTTTACCCTCATCATTTTGTACGGCTGCAAAAGCCCTTCGCCGCATACATTGAGACCGCTTCGGTATCGGCTGCCTGCTTTCGAGGGCTCCCGCACCCTCAGACACGACAATATCATTGCGACCTAAAGGCACCCTGATAACGATCCGGGGAAAGCTCAAGTTTGGTGAACGGACAGATAAATTGGATTTCAGATTATTTATACCGAGCATACAGCACAGGAAGGATTTCGTGCAGATTGCGATATTCTATGCAGCAATGCTCCGCCATCCCCCTTGCCATATCGTCTGTTATGATGAGTTTTCGCAGTAATGGAGCAGTCATCGTTTTGCCAAGCCAAAATCTGCTGATCATAAACAGGCCATCTTCTGTCTGCTTAAAAATGTGTGCCATTTCTGTATGCCGAATTAAGTTGTTAAAGGCACTAACATGCCCGCAAACGATTTCGGGAATGCTATTATCTGTCATCGTTTGCCGTGAAAAGCCAAACTGTTCTGGTGTCACAAAATCGATTCTTAAAGGCATTTTCATACCACCAATTCGTTCGACGGGGTATTGGGTATTCGGAACAAACGAAGGTTTGATTGGCTGCTCAAAAAACAGTCTGTCCCTCTTGTGGTACTTGATACTGATGTGGTCACCAGGAAACCAAACCTGATAGCGAAGGCTATCTTGTGTATGCCACCAGAACCACCATTCAATCATTTCGACCGTAATTCCCGGCATTGGACAGACCATAGACACAAGATAAGTACCATCATCCATTTTTGCGTATCCTACTTCGGTGTGCAAATCGCCGTTTGACAATATTTCATTTTTATCCTCGAACGTCGTTTTGGTTATGCTATTGTTATTCAAGGCCTCTGCTATTTCAGGCGGTATATGCGGCAACGGCTTTTTGAGCAATTTCTGCAGCTCCACTGTAATCCTCCCCCCAAAAATTCAAGATTTGTCTAACAGGAGCATAAAATGAAAAAGTAAAAAATTCTTCTATTGTAAAGTTACTACGGGCTAAGTTGTGAGGTGACCTCCGCCCGCAGGGTCTTTCTTGGGTGTTGTGCGCAGCAAGTGAAAATGCCTGTCACTTTTTTCTTATCATTGCTGATAAGAAATCCGTATCTAAAAACGAAAACGGTGGTCTGAAATCTGGAGCTTTCAGACCACCTAAAATCAATATGCGATTATTCCCACTCTAGCCCTCGCCCTTGATTTCTCGTTAAAAAACGCACTTTTTGATCGGTTTTTGTTCACGAAATCCCGATTATCCGGCTAATCCGCAGCGTCCGCAAATCTTTTGTAGCCAAAAT
>CAZYRD010000070.1:0-11221 GCA_964649475.1 uncultured Faecalibacterium sp. | reverse complement strand
GAAGACAAGGGGCAGCAGCTTCCTCAGTCTTCACGATTCCCTCCTGCCCCATCCCCCCGCCCTCCCTCTGTTTGGGAGGGCGTTTTTCTGTCCACGCTTTTAGCAGCCCTGTTCAATGCAGACAGAAAAGAGGAAACGACATGAAAGACACCGAATACCGGCTGGATATCCGCGGCGCGCATGTTGCGGGCGGCGCGGCGGGGGCTGCCGCCTTTGGCCTTGCCGCGCTTGCACCGGGTGCGGCGGAGCTGCGGTTTTCGCTGGCGGCGGTGTTTGGGGCATACGTCTGGGTGCGGGCGCTGCTGTTTGTGCGCCGTGCGCGGTGGGGCGTGCGCGGCGGCGCGCTGTTTTTTCAGACGGGGCGCTTTTTTCTTGCGCGGCAGTTTCTGCCGCTGGGACGCATTGCGGTGCTGCACTGTCACCGGCTGCCGCTGGGGCTGTGCTTTCTGGCGGCGCAGGCCGCGCCGGGGGTGTGCGTCATTCCGTTTGTGCGCCCCGCCGACGCCGAAAGCTTTCTTGCAGGCTGGCTGCAGCGCCCCAAAATGTAAAATATTTTGCTGAGCGCAGGCTGCGGGCGTGGTTTTGGGATTGATTTGCTTTTTATTTGTGTTATAATGAAGGATGAAATCGGCGAGAAAGAGGTACCTCTTTCTCATGTCCACGACAAGTCATGGACATGATCTCTCATTGAAACTCTGCACAAAATCCTGTGCGCAAATTCCCACAAAACCCACAAAAATGGCCGAAAATCAACAACAGAAAGGAAATGGACCATGAACTTCAAACGGTTTACATCCATGCTGCTGGCTGTTCTGATGGTCTTCTCGATGATACCGTCCACGGTATTCGCCGCAGAAGCCACAGACGCCGGCAACACCCTACCCACCCATACCTTTACCGGTATCATCACTGCATATGACAGTGCAGCCTGCACCAACAGCATCGCGCAAAGCGAACAGGGCCAGCCTCTGTCGGTAAGCGTCGAGGAAGGCTCCTCGCTTTGGCTGCAGCTCTGCACCGCTGCCGAGCCCCACGACATTGTGGAACTGAGCAGCGAAGATACCGTCAAGTTCAGCGATTGTACCGTTGACAGCGTGCCGGACACCAATGTGGTACATATCACTGAGATCACCACCGGCGGCTGGGCTTCCGTCCGGACGGTCAGCGGCGAGTTTGCCAACGTCTGTTTTGTCGAAGCCACGGAGGAAGTTCCCGAAGCCCCCGAGGTTTCGGAACAGCCCGAGCACAACTTCGGCGGCGAAGTGATCGTTTCTCTGTGCGATACGGATGAGAACGGCAATGTGATCGCCCACAATCAGATCTCCTCCAGCGAAGGCAGCGCGCAGAGCATTGCGGTCTACCACACCGGCATCACCTACTCCGTCACTGTGGGCGGCCTCTATCTTGATGCTAATACCGAATTCACCAGCACCGCCGGCACTGCCCGCATCGAGGACGGCCTCCTGCTGGTCACGGTGGAACAGAGCGGCTACGTGAGCATCGACGTGGACGGCGAGACCATCGTCGTTCTGTTTGACCTGTTCGAACAGTCTTTCCCCGGCACGGTCACCGTCAACATCTGCAACACCGATGAAAACGGCAGCGTGTCCGATCAGTCCCTGGTGGCGAAAGACACCGATAACGTGATCTTTGTCGACGTCACCGACGTGGGCGCCCCCTACGCCATCCATGTGGAAGGCGTCACCATCGATGACAGCACCGATCTTTACAACGACGTCGGCCCCTGCAGCCGCGAAGGCGACTATCTGCTGATCTCCCCGATGAACAGCGGGCATGTCGTCATCGACACCGGCAGCGGCAATGCGGTCATCCGCTTTACCGTGGCCGAATCCTCCGGCGAGGACACCACCATCGAGCACAACTACAGCGGCAGCGTTGCTGTCTTCTACTGCGAGACCGATGAGGACGGCAATGTCTACGACGCAGAGCGAGTGGACGAGGGCAGCGAGGGGCAGGTCTACGTCGGTGTCCCTGCCGCCAACAACCTTTACCGCATCGTTCTGTACGACGCCGAAGGCAGCCAGATCACCGGCGCGCTCAACTACGAATGCGGCGTCGGCAACAGCGAGCTTGTTGTGGATAAGGTCGGCACGGTCTCCCTGCTGGTCTGGCCGGAGTGCAGCGGCTATGTGGTCTTTAACATCCCGGAAACCGACGAATTTGCCGTTGTGTACCTTGACGTGGCCGAAGACGACACCACCCCCGAGCACACCTTTGAGGGAAAAGTCACCGTCAACATCTGCGACACCGAAGATGGCGTCATCGTCAACCACAACGAGATCGCCACCAACACCGCCGACGAGATCCACCTCGAAGTCACCGACGCGGGTGCTCCCTATTCCATCTTTGCGGAGGGCGTCACCTTTGACGATTTCGTGGATGTCACCAGCACCACCGGTCCCGTCGTATTGTACGGCGACTACCTGCTGGTCGAACCGATGGAAAGCGGCTATGTCGCCATCACCACGGCGGACGGCGTCATCGTCGTTTACTTCTACGTGCTGGAAGGCGGCACAGGCAGCGAGCCGAACTACTTCCACGGCGGCATGCTCATCTACGCCAGCGAAGAGGACGTCGGCACCACCAACTTTGTCGGCAGCGGCGAGATCGACCGTCCTGTCTACTTCGGCACCCGTGATTACGGCGAGACCTTCTATCTCGTCTTCGGCGAAAGCATGAGCGCGCTTGAAGAATGTCTGGCCGCCGACAAGTCCATCGGCAATGTGGCGCTGGACTTTACTGCGGAAGATGTCGCCGCGTGCGGCACCGGCCTGGTCGCGACCGAGGTCCGTACCCACGAGGACGGCTTCCGGTACCTGAAGGTCACCTACACCGGCACCGGCTCCTGGATCCAGGTAACGCTGCGCGACGGCACCGAGACCTTCATCGCGTACGACCCCTCCAACAACTACGATTTCGCCACCAATTTTGACGGCACCATCGAGGTCGCCACCGACGCGGCTTTCACCAACGTCATCTCCGATGGCCGTTATCAGCATCAGGGCCTGCTGTCCATGTACAACGCAGTCTCCTGCTTTGACACCATCTACGTCCGCGTCAAGGACGCAGGCGGCAACGTCATTACGGACGCCATCCCCACCGAGAACCCCGGCATCACCAGCATCGACGAAAACGGCGTGTTCACGATCACCTTTGCCGACACCCGCACCAACTGGCTGCTGCCTATCCTCATCGATGTGGACGCCGATGGCAACGATATCTTCGGCGCCATCTACTTCAAGGAGATCCGTGAGGAAGAGCACTTCACCGGCAGGATCCAGGTGTTTGACAGTCTCACCACTGAGGAGTCCGCGGAGGATGTGTTCTACACGGATGTCGTGGATGAGATTTCTCTGGATGACTCGGATCTGTTCGAATACTATATCAAGCTGACGGATGCCGACGGCAACGCGTACGATGTGACTGACCTTGAGTTCATCACCATCGACTTTGCGGTCGACGTTGATCCCAGCACCAATATGATCATCCTCAAGGGTGAGCGCTACGGCCCCGGCGTCATCGCCATCAAGACCAAAAACGACGGTGTCGTGCATCTGCCCGGCTACATCGACGCCCCGCAGATCACCAAGGGCGTTGAGTTCGCGTGGGACGAGGACTTCAACGAGATCGAGAACATCGCCTTCAACACCGAATGGAACGAGTGGGATGTGGGCGTCCGTCAGAACGGCGACAGGCTGTTCTTCCGCATTCAGGAGGTGGACGCAAACGGCGACCTCCTGTGTGACGCAGACGGCAACCCCGTTTACGCCAATATCAGAAGCCGCCAGCGCAGCAGCCAGAACGTCGACCTGGAATACATCAGCGAAACCGTCGGCCTGCTGATATTCAGCGGCGACAACACCGAAGCCGTGCGCGGCAAGCTGCTGTTCATGCCCGAAGGCGGCATTGAGGATGTTTCCGACTACATGGAGCAGACCCAGCTTACCATGTGCTACCAGATGGAGAACACCGGCAGCGATGAAGGCGGCGACGGCGTCAGCTATGACGGCTGGATGGAAGTCTACGCCGACGCGGCCTGCACCGATAAGATCATGGATGGGCGTGAAAACTACACCATCCTGTTTGCCGGTGCCCTCACCGAATACTATATCCGTATCATCAACGCCGAGACCGGCGAACCCTACGACCTGCAGCAGAGCATCGGCGATCTGTATTCCAGTGGCGTGAATTCCGTCTATGTTTCGGCGGATGACCCCACCGTGCTGGTGGTGACCACCTCCACCTACGACGGCCTGATCGACGTGAGGTTGGGTGATGACTGGTGGTTCGGCGCTTCGTTCAACGTTACCCAGCCCGCCGGAGGCACCATCAACGTGTACGCGGCGGACGGCACCACCCTGCTGGCCACCGGCACCGACGGCATTGTGAACGTGTCCGGCCTGTCCATGTATGACGAAGTCTATGTGGAGTATATGGTCGACGGTGCTGCGGTGGATCTGGAGGCTGCTTCTCTTGCCACCCGCAGCACAAGCGTGGATTTCTCCACGCCCACCAAGCCCCTTGTTAAGTTCTACAGCTCGGGCAACGGCCGCTATGCCGAATTCCGCTTTGCCAACGGCGGTTACGAAACCCGCACCAGCATCTATGTGACGGCGGACGTGGCTGCCCTTGAGAACTACGAAGGCACCGTCACCTTCTATGACGCAAACTTTGAGCAGATCGCCGAGCGCGGACCCGGCCTCGGCTATCTGTCCCTGACCGAGGTTCTCGGCCGCAAGCTGGACAGCGGTGAAGTTTTCTACATCAAGATCAATGACGGCACCACCGACCAGACCGGCAGCTGCGTGTTCCGCAGCATCGAAGGCCTCAGATGCACCGGAAGTACCGGGGGTTACCTTGGCTTTGAAGTGACCGGCACAAGCAGCTGGTTCTCCCTTGTCGGCACCGTCGGCAAGCAGATCATCCGCTTCGGCGGCGAGGTCACCGAAGCGGAGTTCTCCGGTACCGTCGTGCTGTATGCCGACGCGGCCTGCACGAAGGAGATCGCCCGCAGCGAGAGGAACGCCGACGGCGTCAACGTGTTTGAGCTGAACGCCGCCCCCGGTGAGGAATTCTACCTTGCCCTGCTGGACACCGACGGCAATCGCATGCAGCCCGCCCGGTACTTCAACCGCTGGACTCAGACCGAATCGGAGAGCAGCCTCTTTGGCTGGTGGGGCTTCAGCAACGCCGATACCACGCTGTACTTCTTCCGCAACTCCGAAGAGACGGGTACCTGTTGGTGGTATTTCAGCAACGCCACCGTTCAGATCAACGTCTCCACCACCGCCGTGCCGTTTGACGGCACCGCCAGGGTGTACCGCACCGAGGCCGATGCCATTGCCGACACCAACTACACCGAGGTCACCGGCAGCGCGCTGACCTTCAGCGGCCTCAAGCAGTACGAAAAACGCTTTGTCCGCTTCTATGACGCGGAGGAAAATGTCGTTACCGGTGTGCGCTTCGCCGGCAATGAGATCGGCTGGATGGAGCAGAATGGCACCGATTACGTCGGGCTGGGCTTCACCAGCATCGGCAGCACCTCTGCCGCCATGTACGTGAACGGCGGCAAAGTCAGCGTTGCAGCCAGTGTTGCCATGAACGACTACTTTGCGGGCACGCTGGAATTCTACGCCGACGCCAATGCCACCGAGCCGCTGGTCACCATCCGGCGCACCGGCAGCGACCAGGTAGTGTACATGTCCGGTTACGCCGAGCTGCCCTATACCGTGGGCAACAGCGTCTATCTGCGCATCCGCAACACCGCAGGCGAGCAGGTCATGCCCGATGCGGCCTACGGCTACAGCCTTGGCCTGGCAGAGGGTGATGACGGTTATACCATCCAGCTGAACATGATTTCCTTCAGTGCGCATGCAGCCTTCTTTGTGGGCGATACCATGTTCCTGCTGGAGGCGGACGTCCAGCGTCCCGCCTTTGGCGGCACCATCGAAGTGTACAACACCCTCGAGGACGCCCGGAGCAAAACCAATATGGTGCAGTCCGCCACCGGCAAGCTGGACCTGACCGGTGTGGAGTACGAATCCACCCTGTACGTCCGCATCACGGAGGCCAACGGCAGCGCTTTTGGATACTACGAAGGCTCGCACAGCAGCGGCATCGACTATAACCTCATTGATGAGACCGCGGGCATTTACAGCCTGACCTTCGCCGACAAGAGCACCGATACCGTCTTTACCCGCCTGTACACCGCGGACGGAGAACAGGTGGTCATCACCGCAACCCTCAAAATGCCCAATGTCGGCATGCAGTACGCGCTGGATCCCGCCGGCGAATGGACGAACGTTGCCTTTGATGCTTCCCGCAACGGTTACGTTTCCTTCACCGCCGGTCAGGAGCTGTACTTCCGCTGGACTCTGGACGGCGAGGTGCTGGCCGACTACGTTCCGTATTTCTCTATGCAGAGCGAGCTTGCGGAGGCTGTGCTGACTCAAAGCTGGTACGAAACTTACCGCGGAGTCACCGATCAGGGCTACAACGGCACCGATCTGCACACCTCGGCCGGCGTCAGCGTCGAAGGCTGGTATCTGTACTTCAACGTATACTTCACCGTCACCGGCAACAACACCGCCAGCGACAACGCGTCCTCCTACAAGGACGCCACCATCGTGCGCGTGGTTCCCGGCGAGGCTGACCAGTTCATTGCCGACGGTGTTGTCGGCACCCTGTACGGCGACGCCGTCAGCGCGGGCTTTGCCCTTTCCGGCGGCGTGCTCACCTTTGACGCCACCAACAAGTCCGACGGCAGCTACAGCGCATGGGTGGGCGGCAAGCAGTACATTGCATTGGTGTTTGACAACACCCTGCCCATCTGGCAGCCGGAGCACAACCACGGCGGCGAGGTGCACGTGTTCGAAGTGACCTGGGAAGAGGTCTGGGATGAAGAGGCGGACGAGTATGTTTCCGTGGAAAAGCTGACCCTCGTGGCTGGATACGGCGCCGAAGGCGAGCAGGTCCACTTCACCGCCAAGCCGGACGCCCAGTACCGCATCAAGCTGCTGGATGAGGAAGCGACCGACCTCTATTGGCAGTACGGCAGCAACACCCTCGTTTATGAGTCCTTCGAGTCCTATAGAGCAGGCGGCAGCAATATCAGCTCCCCCGACTATACGAGGGACAGCAACGGCGGCTGCTACATGACTTTCTACACCGGCAGCGTCGGCGGCAACGTCTGGTTCTGCGTGGACAATGACCCGGAGGAATATATCGTCGTAAGCTTCAACGTGGATTCCAGCTACGAAACCATCGACCACACCCTCACCTACGAGGCCGTTAAGGAGCTGCTTTCCGCGTGGGGCGAGCTGGACGGCGTCCATGCTCTGCGCTGCACCGGTTCCGGTGAGCTGGACAGCATGGCAAGCTTCAGTCTCGACGGCAGCAGCATGTGGATCGACCGCAGCAGCGGCAAAACCGCGCCTGTGTACATCGTCCGCACCGAGGCCGGCGCGCTGGTCAGCATGGAAGAGGATGACGTCGTCATTGCCGACTACAACGAATTCTTCACGCTGCAGCGCATCACCGTCACCGATCCCGAAACCGACATCGAGTACGGCGTGTACAAGGTTGCTGTGGCTGACGGCAAGGTGGTCAGCGGCGCCAGAGTCAGCTGCAAGCTGATCGCCAACGGCAGCGGCTCGCTGGAGCTGTCCATCAGCAGCTGGACCAACAACGGTCTGGGCAGCCGTTACGGCATCATCCGTGACACCGACGCCGACCGCGCCGCCAGCGTCAACAACCCCAACTTCAGCATTACCGGTCAGCAGAATTTCCACAACATCGACATCTATGTGGAACAGGGCCTGGGCCTGATGGATTCCGACGAATCCCTCACCTTCTACCTCACCAAGGCCACCGGCCAGGATCCCACCGTTGTCGACTACGTTCTGTTTGACGAGATCGATCTGAACAGCCTGCGGGTCTTTGTGGACGGCGGCCCTGTGGAATTTGACCGTGTGGTCACCAAGACCTCCGACGGCAAAAACTGCATCGGCTTTGCCTTCAAGCTGGGCGATATCAACACCGTTGATACCGGCAAGATCCGCATCGCCTTCAACACCACCGAAAGCTACGGCGGCGACTACAAGTATGTGGACGGCTTCACCTACTGCTACCGCACCCGTGCGGTCGCCAGCGACAGCGACAGCCTGAACGATGCCCTCGGCTCCTCCGTGGCGGGCGACGTCATCGTGGTACGTCCCGCCGAAAACGCCACCATTACCGTGACCGACCCCGTGACGGACGTCACCATCGTCGGCTCTGTCGATCCCGTCGGCTCCGTTGACGTCATCATGCCCGAGGTCGAACTGAAAGGCGGCGTTTCCGGTACTGTCGGTCTGGAGGGCGTCACCATCGTCGGCGGCATCACCGTTGCCGAAAACAGCACCGCTAACGTCACCGTTACCGGCAGTGTGTTCAAGGGCAACGAGGAAACCGTCGACCTGCAGTCTTCCACCGTCGGCAGCTTTGATATCTCCGGCAGCTTCTTCGTCGATGAAGAGGGCAACAAGCGTGATCCCGTTGTTCAGGTTCCCACAGGCTCCGAGGTCGTCTACTCTCCCTACTACTACTACGAGAACGAACAGCCCGTCATCAGCGCTGACATCAACGGCAGCAGCAAGACCGGGGACGGCACGCTGACCGTTCCCGTGGACACCACCGCTGTGGACACCACCATCATGGACGGCGATCTGTTCAAGGAAATGGCTGCCGCAGAGACTGCCGGCGAAAGCTACACCGCAGTCATCCCCGTCACCGAAAAGGATGACGACGGCAACACCGTGGTCAATGTCATCTGGAGCTTCTCTTCCGATGATCTGACCAATGCCGAAACCGTCGAAACGGTGGATCTGGCTGTCAGCGGCACGCTTTCCACCAAAGCACAGCAGCTGGTTCAGGATGAGGAGAAGAACACCGAGTTTGCGCTGACGGATATCGTCCGCCGTGTCAACTTCACCCACGAGGGTGTCCTGCCCGGCACCGCCGAGATCCTCGTGCGCAAGACCGACAACGTCACTCCCTCCGAGCTGCTTCTGTACTACGTTGATGTGGAGAACGATGTATTGAAGCTGATGGACAACACCACCGTCACCATCAAGACCGTTGACGGCGTTGCCTACTACGCCTTCAGCATCGACCACTGCTCCGAGTACGTCATCGTCAACAACACCGACGTGGTCCGCATCGGCGAAACCAGCTACGAGTCCATCGACGCGGCGCTGAACGCTGCTGTGGATGGCGATACCGTCACGCTGCTGGCGGATGTCAGCACAAGCATGCTGATGGTTGAAGCGGGCGTTACGCTGGATCTGAACGGTCATTATCTGAGCGTTGAAAGAGCGATCATCTCCTTCGGTCAGATCAAGGATAGCTCCACCGACGATGCGGACGCAACTGTATTCGGCGGTATTAAGATCTCCAACGATCTGGCAAACCGTACCAACCTCCAGACCAGCAATGAATATCTGCCCATTTACGATACTGCGGAAGGTTGCTATCGCTTCTTCGACATCAATTGGGTCACGCTGGGTGGTTTGTCGGCAGGTACTAATAGAATGATGTTCGGCTTCCGATTTACATTCGTGAATGCGGAAGGATATAAGTACCTTGCGGAATCCGAAAACACTGAACTTGCTATGAAGGTCGAGTTGAGTTGGACTGGTCTGATGGCTCCGATGCAGTACGTCATAAAACCTGAAACTGTTGTAAGTTATGCGCAGAGTGTATACAACGGAGTTAGTGGTATGGCAATTATACTGACTTTGAGTGGTACAAACAGTTTGGCGTCTGGCTATCAGATTACAGCGATCCCGCGGCTGGAATCGAGCACAGATGTTGTGACAAAGGATGCTGCGGCAGTTTATTCGGAGTCTACGGCGAATAGTTGAAAGGCAGATGAGAAAATATGAAAAAGATTTATGAGGAACCCATGGTGGAGTTTTCCACAATCGTAATAAACGATTATCTTATGGATGGCGGAACGATTGGTGGCGGAAGTATTGATATTGGTGATGGCGCTGGCCAATGGCCAGGTTTCTAAAACTGTCCCCTAAAATCCAACACAAAAAACAACGGGGTGCCTGCGGGCACTCCGTTGTTTTTCTCTGCAAAAATTAGTTTTTCGTCAAAAATTCCGCATCAAAAATATCGCGTCAAACGTTTCCGTTATTTCCGTTGTTCCCGCTTTTCCATCCAAAGCGCCGTGCCAAAGCCGAACGCTGCCAGCAGCAGCGCCCCCAGCACAAAGCCACCCAGCGCAAAGCTGCCTTTTTCCAGCGCGGCGCGGCGGTGCAGCCGTTTTGCCAGCCGGGCGTAGCTTTCGGCGGTGGGGGTGGCCATGGCGTCCGGCTGGGCGGTTTTGGGGCGGTTAGCGCCGCTTTTTGTGTACTCTTTGTAATATTCTTTGCAGGTTTTACAATTTTTCAGGTGGGCGGCAACGGCGGCGGCGGTGGTCTCGCTTGTGCCGCCGTCGGTGTACAGTGCCGCAAGGTCCTGCACCACGGCACAGTCCAGCTTTATCTCATCCATGGTCGTTCTCCTGTTCTTCGGGGCCGGCCAGCTGCTCTTTCAGCTGTGCGGCCAGTTTTTCCTTTGCGCGGAAGTACAGCACCTTGGCACTGCCCTCCCGTATGCCCAGCGCCGCCGCCACCTGTGCAAAGGGCAGCCCGGCGTATATGCGCAGCATCACCACGTCGCGGTAGTTTGGCGGCAGCGTGCGCACCAGCGCCCGTACCGCACGGCATATCTCCTCCCGCTCGGCGGCCTCGGCGGGGCCGGGGGCGTCGTCGGTCAGGTTTTCCAGCCATGCGTCCGCCACTGCCTGCGGCGAGATCGCGTCCGGCTGCAGCTTTTTGCGGCGCAGCCAGCGGTAAAACACGTTGCGGCCTATGCCCGCCAGCCACGTGAACAGCTCGCATTCGCCGCGGAAAGCCCCCAGCGCCCGGAACGCCTGAAAAAACGTCTCCTGCGTCAGCTCCTCGGCGGTGTGCCAGTCCCCCGTCAGCTTGTGCATAAAGGCGAACAGCCTGCCGTAATATTCTTTGTAAATGGTCTCAAAATCCGTCTGTGCCGGTTTTTTCACGCCGTCCGCCCTCCTTTCGTGCTTTTGTGTCCGTGGCCTTGCGGTCTGCGCTCTTTCCGTTCGTGCCGCCGCACCTGCACCGATGCGGTCTGCGGCGTGCAGGGC
>CAZYRD010000069.1:0-11318 GCA_964649475.1 uncultured Faecalibacterium sp. | reverse complement strand
TCCGTTTGAGTCAGCTTGATTATTATATCAGGTTCATTCCGGTTTGTCAACACCTTTTTTCGATTTTTTTAAAAAGTTTTTTTGATGTTTGAAATGCACCTGTCAGAGAAGAAAATACAGCCCCGGAAGGATAGATCCCTCCGGGGCTGCAGTCATGACAAACAACCGGAATTACTCGGCAGCTTCTTCGGAAGCCTCGACCAGCAGAGCCTTCATGGACAGGCTGACGCGCTTCTTGTCCCAATCCACGTCCAGCAGCTTGACGGTGACTTCATCACCGACATTCAGAACGTCCTGGACCTTCTCGACGCGATCAGTGCTGATCTCGGAGATATGTACCAGGCCGTCCACGCCGGGCAGGATGCGCACAAAGGCGCCGAACTTGGTCAGGGAAACGACCGGAGCAGTGAACACACTGCCGATGGGATACTCATTCTTCAGTTTTTCCCAGGGATTGTCCTCGACCTTCTTGAAGCCCAGGCTTACCTTGCCGTTTTCAGCATCCAGATTGCGGATGTAGACCTCGATCTCATCGCCGACGCTGACAACTTCACTGGGATGCTTGATGCGGTTCCAGGACAGCTCGGAAATGTGGACCAGACCATCGATGCCGCCGATATCAACGAAAGCACCGTAGTTGGTCAGGCTCTTGACAGCGCCGGTGTAGGTCTTGCCGACCTCGGCTTCGGCCCAGAACTGCTCGCGGGCAGCAGCGCTCTTCTCGTTGAGAATGGCGCGGATGGAGCCGATAACACGACGGCCGCTGCACTCGGTGATCTTGACATTCTGCTTGGTCTTGACCAGCACGCTCAGGTCGTCGCCGCGGCGGGCAGTAGCCTGAGAAGCAGGGATGAAAATGTTGACGCCCTTATACTTGGCCTCCAGACCGCCCTTGTTGACACCGGTGATGGTGACTTCCAGCGGAGAACCCTCTTCGCAGGCCTTGGAAACTTCTTCCTGGCCGGCGCGGGCTTCCAGACGCTTCTTGGACAGCTGAACGGTGCCTTCCTGATCGTTGGTCTTAATGACGATGAGCTCCAGTTCGTCGCCGACCTTCACCAGGTCCTCCATTTTAGCATTGGGGTCATCAGACATCTCGCTGATGTGAACAAAACCGGTAGCCTTGGCGCCGATATCCACAGTGATCTCGCTGGGAGTGATGCCGGTAACAACGCCGCGTACGACCTTGTTGCGGAACACAGGGGCGGAGTACTGCTCAAACAGCTCCTCAAAGCTCATTTCTTCTTCACGAATCTCGCTCATCTTCTTACAAACCTCCTCGATTATGGACGCAGGAGTTGAAGCCCCAGCGGTTACACCCGCGACCTGCACACCATCGAACCAGTCCGACAGCAGCTCGTCCGCAGTTTCCACCGTCACCGTACGGGTGTGCATTGCAGCCACCTTGCACAGCTTCTGGGTATTCGAGGACTGATGGCCTCCGATCACGACCATCAGGTCGCATTCCTTGGCAAGTTTTTCAGCCTCTTCCTGCCTTGTCCATGTTGCACTACATATTGTATCAAATATTTTCGGATTTGTACACACTTTTTTTGCAAACAAAGTGCTTTCTGACCATTTTGTAACCTGAAATGTAGTTTGAGCCACAATTATCGGATTTTTTTGTGCATTTTGTTCGTTCAAAATGGCGGACAATTCCTCCGCATCCGAAAAAACCCGCACTTTACCGGCCGTATGGCCCACGATCCCCTGCACTTCCGGGTGGGAAGCATCGCCTGCAACCAGAAGCAACGTGTTTTCTTCGCCCGCATTCTGTGCAATACGATGGATCTTCGCCACAAAGGGACAGGTGGCATCGTGGATCACAAAACCGCGCTTTTTCAGTTCTTCCGTCACAGCCGCCGGCACACCGTGACTGCGGATGACCACCTCATAGCCGGAGGGAATATCGTCGATGCTGTCCGCCGTTACCACGCCTTTACTTTCCAGCTCTGCGACGCACTGCGGGTTGTGGATCAGCGGGCCAAGCGTTGCAACACGGCGGCCCTGTTCAGCAAGGTCACGGGTCATCTGCACGGCACGGCTTACGCCAAAGCAGAAGCCCGCCGATTTTGCTACACGTATCTCCATAGCAGTTTCCTTTCACAAGGGCGCTTATTCCACGGTATGGGCATACTGCTCCCGCAGCTCTTCCATACGCTGTGCGCAGCGGTTTTTCGCCTGCCGCAGTGCGCTGGGCGGCGGCACAGCCTCCCAGTCGCCGTCAAGGCCGAGCTCCTTCCGGGTGAGAGGCTCGCCGATGACCATGCGCACCTTGTGGAAAAACCTCGGCTTGCCGGTCTGGTACAGCACCCGGCAAGGCACCACCTGCGCGCCCGCACGGGCGGCAATGAGGAACGCACCGCTTTTCAGCATGCCCATCTCACCGGTTTTGGAACGGGTGCCTTCGGGGAAGACGAGCAGATCCTGCCCGTTCTTCACCGCCTCGACCACCTTGTCCACCGTTTCGATATCGCCTTTACCGCGGCTGACGGGAACCGCACCCCAACTGTAAAACAGTGCCGTGAGGATGGGATTGATATTGAACAGCTCCGCCTTTGCCATAACGATGGCTTTGGGCCAGCGCAGACGGGCGATCTCCAGAAACACGATGTCCATGGCAGAGAGGTGGTTGCAGATCACCACGCTGCCCGGAGCGCCCTCTTTTTTCTTCGGCAGATTGTTTCTGCCAATGACGCGGAAGCGGTACAGCACGTGCCAGATGACCCACGCGCCGACAACACAGATCGTATACATCATATCAAGCGTTCACTTTCTCCTGAATCAGGTCGTACAAGACCCGGAACGACTGTTCCAGATCCAGCGCGCCGGTGTCCACCAGCACGGCGTCCTCCGCCTGACGCAGCGGAGCGATCTCCCTGTGCATATCCTGCCAGTCGCGGCGGTTGATGTCCGCCAGAACCTCGTCAAAATCGGCGGCGGTGCCTTTTTCGGCAAGCTGCGCCACCCGGCGGGCGGCGCGCACCTCGGCGGGTGCGGTGAGATAGATCTTCAGCGTTGCGTCCGGCAGAACGGCGGTGCCGATGTCACGGCCGTCCATCAGCACATTGCTGGCCTTTGCCATATCCCGCTGGGTCTGCAGCAGGAAAGCGCGCACCGGCGGATGTGCCGCCACATTGGAGGCCGCCATCGAGACATCCTCCGCACGGATGGCGGAGGAAACATCCTCGCCGCCCAGCAAAATGACCTGCGTGCCGTCCACATAGCGCAGCTCCAGATGGATATCCGGCAGCAGCGCGGTGACGCCCGCTTCGTCTTTGGTGGAAACGCCCATGCGCAGCGCATACAGGCCGATGGCCCGGTACATGGCGCCGGTGTCCACGTAAATGTAGCCGAGTTCCTGTGCCAGCCGGCGTGCCAGGGTGCTTTTGCCCGCGCCGCCGGGGCCGTCGATCGCGATCGAAACCATATGTTTTTCCTCGTTTTCTTTATATTTGGGGATTTGTTCCGTTTGGAGATTTGTTCCGTTTTTCCGGACGTTCTATCTGCTTTTGAAACGGCTGCGCTCCCGTGGTTCAGGCCCCGCCGCTGTTTCAGCGCACACCCGCTTCAGCCGCAGATTGGTGGATTTTCTGTAAAACAGGTCACACCCACTCCAGATTGCGCGCCGCTGCCATGGCCGTGGAGAACGCGATCTGCAGATTGTAGCCGCCGGTGACGGCGTCCAGATCCAGCAGCTCGCCGGCGAAAAGCAACCCCGGCACCAGCTTGCTCTGCATGGTTTTTGGGTTGACCTCTTTCACATCCACACCGCCGCTGGTGATGACAGCATGCTCCAGATCTCCCCTGCCGCCGATCTCGACGGCAAAGCCTTTCAGCAGGCCGATCAGCTCCCGGCGCTGTTCGCGGGTGATCTGGTTGACCGGCATGGCCGGGTCCACACCCCAGCGGTCCAGAAAGACGGGAATGGCGCTTTTGGGCAGAAGCTTGTCCAGCGCGTGGGCGCACTCCCGGTTGGAAGCCGCCTCAAAATCCCGCAGCAGCCGGTTGTCCAGCGCGGCTTCATCCAGCGCAGGCTTCCAGTCGATGACCGCCGTGTAGCGGTGCTTTGAAATATCCCGCTGCAGGCAGGTGCTGGCCGAAAGCGTCAGCGGGCCGGAAAGCCCGAAATGGGTGAACAGCATCTCGCCCTGCTCGCTGAACACGGTGCGGCCGTCCTCGCGCAGGCTGAGCGTGACATTGCGCAGCGAAAGCCCCATCATGCGCCTACAGGTGGAACCGCGTTCCACCAGAGCCACCAGCGAAGGCACGGGAGGCACGATGGTGTGGCCGACAGCCGCCGCCATACGGTAACCGTCGCCGGTGGAGCCGGTGGACGGATAGGAGCAGCCGCCGGTGGCCAGCAGCACGAAATCCGCCCGCAGAACTCTGCCGTCCTTCAGCCGGACGCCGCAGGCGCGCCCATCCTCCACAAGGATCTCCTGTGCGCTGCCCTCCACGTACCGTGCGCCGTCGGCGTAGCGCACCAGCGCCTGACGGACGTCCTCCGCTTTGTCGCTGGCGGGAAAAACGCGGCGGCCGCGCTCCACCCTCAGCGGAACGCCCAGGCCTTCGAACAGCGCCATCGTATCCGCCGTACCGAAGCCTTTCAGCGCACTGAACAGAAACCGCGGATTGGCCCGCACGTTATTCAGAAATGTGGTGTCGTCACAGGCGTTGGTCACATTGCAGCGGCCCTTGCCGGTGACGAGTATTTTCTTGCCGGGACGGTCACTGTGCTCCACCAGCGTGACGGTGTGTCCCCATTCCAGCGCAGCCCCCGCCGCGGTAAGTCCCGCAGCGCCTGCGCCTACGATCAGAAGATGCGACACGTATGCTCCTCGCTTCACCAAATTTCACGGATGCCCGTTTTTATATCACCGATCATTCAAATCCAGTTGATTAAATCCGGTCACTTATAGTATAATACCTTTTGTAAAAAGATTTTTCAACCCTTTTGCGGATTTCGATCCTTTTTGGGAGGACATTATGATTGATTGCATCGTTGTTGGCGGCGGCCCCGCCGGGCTTTCCGCCGCAGTAAACCTGTGCCAGCGCGGCCGCGAGGTGCTGGTTCTGAGCGCCGGCCCCAGTATTCTGGCCAAGGCCGAGCTGGTGGACAACTGCATCGGCCTGCCGCAGATGGACGGCTCCGCCATGCTGGAGACACTGAAAGCCCACGCACTGGCCAAGGGCGCACGCATCGAACACAAAAAAGTGAGCAGCATCCTGCCGTTCGGCGAAAGCTTCATGCTCAATGCAGACGGTGAGATTCTGGAGTGCCGCAGCGTCATTCTTGCCTGCGGCACGGCGCGGGCGACCGCTATCCCCGGCGAAGATGAATACCTTGGCCGCGGGGTAAGCTACTGCGCCACCTGTGACGGCATGCTGTACCGCGGCCGCCACTGCGTGGTGTGGGGTCTTGCCGAGACCGCTGCCGAAGAGGCCAACTATCTGGCGGAGATCGGCGTGGACGTGACCTTTGTGGCCGCCCGCCGCCCCTCTCAGCTGCGCGGCAGCATTCGCTTTGTCGCCGGAAAGCTGACCGCCGTGGAAGGCGGCGACACCGTTCAGCAGGCGGTGCTTCCGGGCGAGACCGTTCTCTGCGACGGTGTGTTCATCCTGCGCAGCGCCATCGCCCCCGCCAGACTGCTGGAGGGCCTTGACGTTCAGGACAACTCCATCGTGGTCGACCGGCAGATGGCCACCAGCATCCCCGGCGTTTTTGCCGCAGGCGACTGCACCGGTGTGCCCCTGCAGGTGAGCAAAGCGCTGGGCGAAGGGCAGATCGCCGGGCTTTCCGCCGCCGAGTGGTGCGCAGGCGCACAGGCGTGATTGCAGCTTCGGCCCGCGGCGGCTCTCTTTCCGGTTTGACAATCATCTTCAGCATTTGACAAGCACAAATTAAACAGTATAATATTTATTGTAAAAGAAAATCCGCCGTACACGGCGAATGCGGGCCGCCCCCGCAGGAAGGAGCCCCCATGGCAAACAAGGATGCACTGGCTATTCGCACCGGCGCGCTGATCGACGGAGGTCACATCGCTTACAAGTACGAGATCCGTCACATGCAGCACCACCGCTTCCGCGACCGCGTCACCGTCTACTATGACGGCAGTCTGTTTTTCGAGCGCTACTGCTACGGCGAAAGCGCCGGTCTGACGGGCAGCTGCCGCGCCTCCGGCATGGATGAGGAGGGCGTTATCCAGTGGCTGACCGACGGTGTACCTCTGGTGGTCATCAAGGGGCTGCCCGCCAAGCTGGAAAGCGCCGACGCAGAGCTTCTGAAGTTTGAAGGCAGCGAGGACGTGTGGGACCGCATTGAAAAGCTGCGCAGCGCGGACGGCTACTCCGTCCTGAAGAGAAAGCTGGGGAATCTGTTTGGAAAAGCGTAAAAACGGAGTCCGGAAGGCGCAGATCGCGTTTCCTCCTCTTTTGAAAAAGAAAGCCGCCACGCCGGAGCCCGAAGCCCCCGAAGCGCCGCTGTGCGAGATCCTTCCGTTTGACAAAAAGGATTACCACACGCTTTCGCTGCTGCTGAACGGCTTCAAGCAGGCGGTGGACGAGCCCGCGCTCACCCAGCTGGAGTGGTCGGCGCTGCGCGTCGGCATTGAGGAGGGCCGCATTACATATTATATCGCCTGGCAGAATGGCCGCGCAGTGGGAATGTTTTCGCTGTGCCGCACCTTTTCCTCCTACAAATGTGCCGTCGGCGGTGTTTTCGAGGATTTTTACGTGCTGCCCGAAGTACGCGGCACAGGCGTTGCCCGTGCGCTGGTGCAGCACGCCTGCGAAACCGT
This sequence comes from uncultured Faecalibacterium sp., assembly GCA_964649475.1. Classification (GTDB taxonomy): domain Bacteria; phylum Bacillota; class Clostridia; order Oscillospirales; family Ruminococcaceae; genus UBA1762. The sequence continues at coordinate 4,518 of CAZYRD010000069.1, read as the reverse complement.
CCGCAGCTGGGGCGGCAAAACGCTGACCGTCACCTGCGCGGAATGTGACGCGGAGATGTACCGCGCGCTTGGTTTTTGTGCCGCGATCGGACAGACGCTTTCGCAGGAGCTTTGAGCCGTTTTTCATCGCACATCCGCTCCGCCGCCGGTGGGCGACGGAGCTTTCTTTTGCCGCTGTACTGCCGGTTCGGCGCCGCCTTCGTCTTCTTTTGCAAAAATCCTCTTGCAAAACGCAAAACTATCCGCTACAATAAAAAGCGACGTCCGGCCCGCCGGCACGGGAAGGACACCACCAATTCTATTTTCGGAGGTTTGTATCATGCCTGAATTCAAATATGAGATCGTAAAAGAGATCGCCACCCTGTCCAGCGCTTCCAACGGCTGGCAGCGCAAGCTGAACCTGATCAGCTGGAACGACCGCGAGCCCAAGTACGACATCCGCGACTGGTCTCCCGACGGCAGCAAGATGGGCAAGGGCATCTCCCTGTCCACCGAGGAGGTCATCATGCTCAAAGAGATCCTGGACGATCTGGACCTGTAAGCAATGGGATATAAGGAAGATTTTATCGCTCTGTTTCAGGAGCACGTCCACCGCGAGGGCAGCGCCGCGCTGCTGGAATGGCTGGAAAGCACCGATTTTTTTGACGCTCCCGCCTCCACCCGGTTTCACGGCGCCTGCGCACAGGGCCTTGTCATGCACAGCCTGAACGTGTACAAGGTGCTGCGCAGCAAGTTCTGCCGCGACGAGGAAAATATGGAAAGCGTGGTCATCGTCTCGCTTCTGCACGACATCTGCAAGGCGAATTACTACACCATGTCCACCCGCAACGTCAAAAACAAGGACACCGGCCGCTGGGAGGAGGTCCCCTTCTACTCCATCGCGGACGAGCTGCCCTACGGCCACGGCGAAAAAAGCGTCTGGATGATCGAGCGGTACATGCGCCTGACCGTGGAGGAAGCCATGGCCATCCGCTGGCACATGGGCGGCTTTGACGACGCCGCCCGCGGCGGCTGCAGGGCCATCAGCGAAGCGTACGACGCCTACCCGCTGGCCGTCAAGCTGCACATGGCGGACCTTGCCGCCACCTACCTTTTAGAAAAAGGCACCAGCAGCGTAAACAAGGCAAAATAACGCCTACGGCTCCCGTCCCGCATCCGCGGCGCGGGAGTTTTTGTTTTTTCCGCGCCAAAGCACTTTACGCACGGCAAACGTTGCAGCCTGCACCCGAAACGCGGTTTCGTTTCAGGCTGCTGCGCGGTATAATAATATCACGGCACCACGACCGACACATGCAAGGAGGACCTGTTATGACGACCGGCGAAAAGCTGGCGGCCCTGCGCCGCAAAAAAGCTATGACGCAAGAGCAGCTTGCCGAATATCTTGGCGTAGCGCGGCAGTCCGTTTCGCGTTGGGAGATGGACGCGGCCTTTCCCGAAACGGAAAAGCTGATCCGGCTGAGCAGGCTGCTGGATTGCAGCATCGACTATCTGCTCAACGACGCGCTGCAGGAGACGGACGGCACGGACGAGGTGTATCTGGCAGTGTTCCGGCTGAACATCCACACCGCAGGCATCCATTGACTCAGCGACCCGAACACTCGGCAACCAAAAAGGAGGAACCACAAATGAAGCGAAAAAATGCCGGACATGATTTTTCCATGTGCGTACAGCCGCTGTTCCTGATCGGCACATACGATGAAAACGGAGCCGCCAATTTCTGCCCCATCACATGGCTCAGCGTCACGCATGACGGCAGCCGGTACCTGCTGGTCATCAGTATGTGGGGCGCGAAGAAGACCCGGCTCAACGTACAGCGCACCAAAAAGCTTTCCGCCAATCTTGTCAGCACCTCCATGCTGAAGCTTGTGGATTATCTGGGCAGCACAAGTGGGCATGGCGGCGGCAAAAAGGCGCTCTGCTACGGCACCGGCGAAGGCGCTGTCGTTCCGGTACCCACGCTGAACGACAGCCCCTGGGTATACGAGCTGGAGGTGGTGAACGAGGTGATCTGCGGCGAGAGCAGCACCTTTTTCTGTGCCATCCAAAACGTACAGCTCGATGAACGGCTTGATCCTGCCGGAGAGCCCGGCACCGATCCCGGCATTGACCTTACGCGGCTGGATCCCGTCATCTATTCCGGCCACTACCATTCTGTCGGCAGTCATTTGGGCACGATCGGCGATTACTGGACGGACGAAAAAACGCCGCGGCTCAATAAAAAAATTTCGTGTCATTGACGCACACCAAAAACCGTGTTATAGTAAAATATATTATTTTACTGTAATGCGGTTTTTATTTTTTCGGGTATTGTTTCATGAGATTTCTGCTCTTTTCGGACTTTCACTGTTTTCCCGGCGTGTTCAAGGCCGGCGATATGGAAGCGCTGCGGTTTCTGCAGCGCCGTGCCGCGGAGGAGCACTGCGATGCCATTGTGCACACCGGCGACCTTTGCCACGGCGCACACCTTGTTCCGCAATTGGTGGAAGCGTACAACCGCTGCCCGATCCGCAGCTTCCATTCCATCGGCAACCACGATGCGGACAAAACGCCCTACCCCGAAGTCCTGCAGCGGTACGGGATGGACCGCGGTCATTATTTTGCCGACCTTGACGGTTTCCGTCTCGTTTTCTGCGACCCCAACTACCTGAAAAACGCCGACGGCAGCTTTACCCATTATTCGCTGGAAAACTACGTGGGCCGCACGCAGGATAAGGACTGGCTGCCGCCCGACCAGCTGGCATGGCTGGAGCAGACCATCGCCGGTTCGCCGTACCCCTGTGTTCTGTTCAGCCACCAGAGCTTTGAGCGGGAATGCGACGGCGTACAGAATGCCGCCGAGGTGCGGCGCATCATCAGCGCCGCCAACCGCCGCAGGCCGCACAGTGTGCTGCTGTGCGTCAACGGGCACAACCACCGCAGCAATGTCCGTATACTGGACGGGGTGTGCTATATGGAGATCCCCGCCGCCTGTTTCGATTTCGTCCCCATCCGGCACAGCCTGTTCCCCAAAGAGATGGAGCGGGAGTTTTCCAGCATCGCCAACACCGTGGTGTTTGAGCATCCGCTGTACGCCATCGCAGAGCTGAACGGCAGCTCCATCCGCGTGCAGGGCGCCGAAACCGCCATGCTCATGGGTGTGACCGCCGAAATGACAGGCAACGCCGTTTTTGACGCCGCGGGCCGCATGCTGACGCCGCAGGTGCAAAGCTTTTCGCTTACGCTATAACTTTTCTGTTATCATACCTTTCACGACATCGCACGACCCCCATCACCTTTCCATGCAGGAACAAAGGAGAGCCGCCATGAAATTTCTGATGTTTTCCGATTTTCATCATTACCCGGGTGTTTTCAAAGCCGGGACCGTAGAGGATATGCGCATGCTGCAGCGCCGTGCCGTGGAGGAGAACTGCACGTTTCTGCTGCATGCGGGCGATCTGTGCCACGGCCCGGATCTTGTGCCGGAGCTGATGGAGGCGTGCGACGCCTCTCCCCTGCCCCTGCACCACTGCCTTGGCAACCACGACACCGACGGCACCTCGCTTGCCCGCACGCTGGAATGCTACCACATGCCCGCCGGCCATTATTATTTTGATGAGGGCGGCTACCGTTTTGTCATCTGTAACCCCAACTATTATTTTCTGGATGGCGAATACGTTCCCTTTGATCTGGGCAATTACTATGCACACGGCCCCCTGCGCCACTACATGCCCACCGACCAGCTGGCATGGCTGGAGCAGACCATTGCCGACTCGCCGTACCCCTGCATTCTCATCAGCCACGAAAGCTTCGAGCGCGAAACCAGCGGCGTAAAGAACTACGCCGAGGTGCGGCGCATCATCAACGCCGCCAACGCCCGCAGGCCTCACAGTGTGCTGCTGTGCATCAACGGCCACAATCACCGGGACAATCTGCGCATTCTGGACGGCGTGTGTTACTGGGATCTGAACTCCACCTCCTACGACTGGATCGACAATCCGCACCGGCTGTACCCCGCCGAGCTGTACGAGGAATACAGCCACATCGGCAACACCGTGATCTACAACGATCTTCTGTACGCCATTGTGGAGCTGGAGGGCACCACCATCCGCATTCGCGGCATGGAGAGCACCATGTTCCTGGGCGTCAACCGCGAGCACACCGATAATCCGGTTTTTGACGCCAAAGGCCGTCCCGTTTCGCCGACGATCCAAAGCGCCTGCATCACCCTGTAAAAATCCTTGCCATCGGCAATATTCCGGAGGTTTTTTATGTCTGTTTACACCGACGTTTCCCAGCTCATCGGCCGTACCCCGCTGGTGGAGCTGACCCATATCGAAAAGGAACTGGGTCTTTGCGCCCGCGTGCTGGCCAAGGGGGAGTTTTGCAACCCCGCCGGCAGCGTCAAGGACCGCGCCGCCCTGTATATGATACAGGCCGCCGAACAAAGCGGCAAGCTTTCGCCGGGCGGTCTGCTGATCGAGCCTACCAGCGGTAACACCGGCATCGGCCTTGCCATGCTGGCGGCCGTGCGCGGCTACC
>CAZYRD010000068.1:0-11323 GCA_964649475.1 uncultured Faecalibacterium sp. | reverse complement strand
TGTTTTACAACGGTCTGCGTCCCGTGTGGGAGGGCAAGTGGATCATGTCCTCCGCCTACACCAAGCGCGCCGTCAACGACTATCGCTGCTCCTTTGCGCTGGAAGCGCCGCCGCAGAATGCCTGCCTGTATCTGGCGGGTATCGGCTACCATAAGGCGTATATCAACGGCGTGCCTGTGGACAACGCCGTGATGGACCCCGCCCACTCCAACTATGCAAAGACAGTGTACTATGCCGTTCTGCCGGATGTGGCCTCGCTTCTGAAAACAGGCGAAAACCTGCTGTCCGTGCAGGTGGCCGACGGCTGGCGCAGCAATGACAGTGTGTTTTTTGATCAGGTCATGGGTGACCGTAAAATCGAATTTGCCGGTCGCCCCATGCTTACCGCCGTGCTGGAGTGGAAGGACGCCGCCGGTATCCACTGCGTTGTCACCGACGAAAACTGGCAGTGGAAGCCGGACGCCATCACCATGGCCAATGTGTTTGACGGTGAGACCTACGACGCCAACGCTGCAGGTGATTGCGGCTGGCAGCCGGTAGAGATGACCGACGGCCCCGGCGGCGAGATGCTTCCCATGACCATCGCTCCCATTCTCGAGCAGGAAGAGTATCCTGCTATTGATATTTTCGAAGCGAAAAAAGGCGTGTTTGTGGCGGATTTTGGCCAGAATATCGCCGGTGTGCTGCGTTTCCGGCTTCCCAAAGGCTTGCGGAAAGGGCAGAAGATCACCGTCCGCTTTATGGAGATCCTGGATGAGGACGGAACTCTGTATACGGCTCCTCTGCGCGAAGCCAAACAGACCGATACCTACATTGCTTCCGGTGATGAGCGGGAGCTGGACGTGTGGCAGGCGCAGTTCACATACCACGGCTTCCGCTATGCCGAGATTCACGGCCTGTCCTGTGTGGAGCGTGAGCAGCTGACCGCCGTTGCACTGTACACCGATGTGGCCTCCAAAAGTTCGTTCCGCTGCGGCAACGCGCTGGTCAATAAGATCCATCAAAACGCTATCCAGACGGAAAAAGCGAACATCCATTCCATTCTCACCGACTGCCCCCAGCGCGACGAGCGTATGGGCTGGATGAACGACGCTACGGTCCGTTTTGAGGAGACCCCCTACAATTTCAATATCGGCCGTCTGTTTGCCAAGGTGGTCAAGGATATCCGTAACGAGCAGAGGGAAAACGGCGCCTTCACCTGCTGTGCACCCTTTGTGTTCGGTGCGCTTCCGGCGGACCCGGTCTGTTCCTCCTATTTGGTGGCGGGCGCACAGGCGCTGCTGTTCACCGGCAACACCGCCCTTATCGCCGAAGCCTTTGACGGCTTTGCCGCATGGGAGGATTTCCTGCTTTCGCAAAGCGAGGATTGCATCGTCAGGTACAGCTATTACGGCGACTGGGCCGGTCCGGAATACGCCTGTGTGGACATGGAAAACGCAAAATCCAAATCCACGCCCGGTATTCTTATGTCCACCGGCTATTCCTACTTCAATTGCTGCACGCTGGCAAAGTTTGCCGCGCTGCTTGGCAGGGAAGATGACTCTGCCAAATATGCGGCTCTGGCCGAAAAGGTGCGCGGAGCTTTTCTGAAAAAATGGTGGAACGCCGAAACCGCCATCGTGGCGGATGGTTCGCAGGGCGCACATGCCTTTGCGCTGTGGCTGGATATCCTGCCCGAAGAGAGCCGTGCTGCGGCGGCAAAGCACCTGCGGGACGACCTTGTGGAACGAAACTATAAGTTCACCACCGGCAACCTCTGCACCCGCTATATGTTGGATGAGCTGACCCGCTACGGCTACATTGAGGAGGCGTGGGCGCTGCTCAACTGCACCGATTACCCTTCTTACGGCTACATGATCAACAACGAAGCCACCACCGTGTGGGAACGTTTTGAACTGAAAAAGAACCCCGGCATGAACTCGCACAACCATCCCATGTACGGCGCGGCGGACTACTGGTTCTACGCGTGGCTGTGCGGCATCAAGCCCACGGCCTCCGGTTTCGACGCTGTGGAGATCAAACCAAACTATCCCAAGGATCTGCTCTCCGCACAGGCGGTGGTGGATACCGTCCACGGCGACGTGGGCGTGCGCTGGACCAAGCGCTTCGGCGAGTATCACCTGTACGTGCACCTGCCCTTCGGCGTGACCGGTACCGTCTGGACGCCGGACGGCCCCGTTGCCGTGGGCAGCGGCTCTCATCAGTTCCATTGGCCGTGGGAAGGCCCTGACGCCAGCTTTAAATAAAACCGCACAGATGGTATCCCAAAAAGGAAGCGGCAAAGGAGAAAAAATATGCTGATGCAGAAAGTAAGGACGCCTGCCTTCTGGAAGAATGTGCGACAGGATCCGGCGTATAACGAGCTGATCGGGGTGATCCGGTCGGAGTACGAAGTCATGCGGTGGGAGGAGATCCCCGCGCTGAACTACCGCGCCCGCATGCGGTTTTATAAGGATGGCGACCGGCATGAGTACGAAAAGCCCTACTTCCGCCGCCGGAATTTTCTCTCCTGTGCGGCGCTTCTGGCGCTGCTGTATCCGGAAGAGCCCCGCTATATGGAAGAGGTGCAGGAGCTCATCTGGGCCATCTGCGAGGAATATAGTTGGGTGCTGCCCGCTCATTGTAATGCACCGCTGGAAAGCGCAGAGGAAGCGATCGACCTGTTCAGCGCCGAAACGGCCTTTACGCTGGCGGAGATCGATTATGTGCTGGAGGATCGGCTGGACAAGATCGTCCGTGACCGTATCCGGCAACAGGTGAAGCAGAGGATACTGTGCAATCTGAAAGCGCGCACTTATTATTGGGAAAGCCTCACCCACAACTGGTCGGCGGTGTGTGCCGGCAATGCGGGCGGTGCATTGATGTACCTGTTCCCGGAGGAATTTGATAAGCTTCTGCCGCGTTTTGTTGCCGCAATGGAAAGCCTCATGAAAGGCTTCCCTGAGGACGGCACCTGTACCGAGGGCTTTTCCTACTGGCACTACGGCTTCGGCAATTACATCTGGTTCGCTGACCTGCTGTATCAGTACACGGACGGAAAGACCGATCTGCTGGCCGCACCGAAAGTGGAAAAGGTTGCTGGCTATGCGGCACGAAGCCTGCTGAAGGGCAATTGCACTGTGAGCTTTGCTGACGGTACCATGCACGGCGTGGTCAGCCGGACGATACAGTGTTATCTGGCCCACCGCTTCCCGGAGACGGTACAACCGTTGCCGCGCACGGCAACGCAGTATGCCGGCCTCAATGTCCATTGGATGAATTTTCTGCGCAGCTTCTGTTATCTGGAATACGAGCAGTTTGCGCCGGAGCTTGTCCTGCGGGATATTGATCTGCCGGATGCACAGCAGGTCATTCTCAACCGTGAAAAATACTCGCTTGCTTTTAAGGCAGGCAACAACGAGGAACACCACAACCATAACGATGTGGGCAGCTTCATTCTCGCCACCGAAAAGGGGCAGATCTTCTGTGATCTGGGCGCAGGGCGCTACACCCGCCAGTATTTTGAACGTCCCGGCCGGTACGAGATTTTCTGCAACCGATCTATGGGCCACAGCGTGCCCATCGTCAACGGGCAGGAGCAGCCGGAGGGGGCGCAGCATTGCGGCACCATCGCCCGCAAGGGCGATACCGTTACGGTGGAAATGGCGACCGCTTATCCGGAGGGAACCATCCAAACGCTGACCCGCCGCATTGGCGCGCTGGAAAACGGTGTGCGCCTGACGGACAGCTTTTCCGCATACGAAACCCTGACCGAGCGCTTTGTCACCCTGTTCCAGCCGGAAGTTTTTGCCGATCACCTTGTTGTGGAAGGCGTTGCGCTCTCCTTTGATCCAAAGACTGTATCGCTGACGGTATCGGTTAAAGATCATGCTACGCACGGCACCGGCGTTGTGCCGGTCTACTGCATCGACTTTGCCGTAAAGCCAGGCCAAAGCGAGATCAGCTTCCTGTTTGAGGTGTGATCTTTAACCTCTGGAGCTCTCAATAAATAAGAGAACACCGGCGTAGCCCAATGGTACGTCGGTGTTTTTCGTGCAATCAAGCAAAATTGGAAATGGTTTTGATGTAACCGTATGGTATTCTATGTACAGCGGCCGATCGCAGCAAAGGAGAAGCCATGAGGTATCTTGATACAATCCAAAGAAGTCTCGATTACATCGAAGAAAATTTAAAAACTACGATAAGCGCACAGGAGCTCAGCGAAGCAGCTGGGTTTTCGGTTTTTCATTATTATCGCATTTTTCAAAGTGTGGTCGGTATGCCTGTAATGCAGTATATCATCCGTCGAAAGCTGCTTTGGACGATATATGAGATCGCGGGTGGCCGTCGTCAGATCGATGCCGCACTGCAGTATGGGTTCGATACTTCTGCCGGCTTCTATAAAGCTTTTCGCCGGGAATTTGGCTGCTCGCCGTCAGAGTATGTCGCAAAACATCCTGTGCGAAAGCCTTACCGGATTAATCTGATGAAAGAGGAATATATCATGGTAAATCATAAAAGTGTACGAAAGGCTCTGGAAAACTGGGGTATGCAGTATGCGGAGGTCGGCAATGTCGTATATCCATCCGGGGAGATCAGCGAAAATACGTTCCGGGTCGGAAAGGAGCACTTCATAAAAGCCTATTCCGTGCCGGCGAAAGCAAAGAACAATGCAGAAATACTGACAGCGCTGAAAAAAGCTGGGCTTTCCCGTGGCTCTTGGCTGCCAACTTTGGACGGGCGCAGCTTTGCGGAAGAGGGAGCGTATTGTTATCTGCTTTTGAATCGTATTCCGGGACAAGCCGTACAGTTGAACGAGTTGTTTGGCTGCGATGGTGAGAAAACAGCCTGTTATTTGGGAAGGGTGATCGGGCGGCTGCACGAAGTTCTGAAAAACAACGATGCCATTCTCTGCAATGAGCGAAACATTTTTGAAGAGGTTCGGGATCAATGGCTGCTTCCGGCGAAAAACGCAGCCAGTCTGTCAGATGAGTTCTGCCGGGAGTATCTGGATGTGTTCGGTGAACTGCATCCTCATCTGCCGGTGCAGATCATCCATCGGGATCCACATCCGGGCAACATCATCATGTGCGAGGGAAAAGTTGCCGGTTTTATAGATTTTGAACTGTCACAGCGAAGCATCCGCCTGTTCGATATATGCTATGCAGCCACCGGTGTGTTGGTGGAGAGCGGCGCCTGCCTGCAAGGGAATGGGGAAAACCTGAAAAGGTGGCTTGTCCTGTATCGGCAGCTCGTACATGGGTACGATTCCACCGCACATCTGACGCGGGAAGAGAAAAAAGCGCTGCCGTATGTGGTTTTGTCCATTCAAATCATCTGCGTCGGCTATTTCAGTGGAAATGAAAAATTCAGCGAACTGGCCAAAGCCAATACAGCGATGCTGCACTGGTTGATGGCGCATCGGACAGATCTGGAATTCTGACGATATAGTGAACTGTAGCGGTAAATCCGCTGATCATTTTTTGAGATAATCCCGCGGCGGCATCCCCACGGTCTCGGTAAACACCCGCGAAAAATACAACGGGTCGGAAAAGCCGCACAACAGGGCGACATTTTTTACCGAGGTCACGCCGTTTTCAAAAAGAAGAATGGCGTGCTTGATGCGCAGCGTCCGCAGATATTCGGTAAAACCCATGCCGAACTGCTTTTTAAAGCTGTGCGAAAGATATTTCTCGTGATATCCTGCGGCGGCGGCCACGCTGCTTAATGTCAGATTGTGCTCGGTAAAATGCTCTTCCAGGTAACTCTGTACAAAAAGGGCAATATTGCTGCCGAGGCTCTCCTGTTTTTTCAGACGGGAAAACGCGTACAGCAGCAGGCTTTCGCTTACAAGGTCGACGGTGTCCTGCGCCGCGCGGGCAAGGCTTTCTCCGCACAGCGGCAAAAGGCCTTCGTGTCCTTCAAAAATGCAGTTCCGCGGCGTTATGCCAAAGCGCTGAAACAACTCTTCCGCGCGGCCGCCGGTAAAATTGATGCAATAGTAGGTCAGCTCGTTGGTGTTTTCGATGGTGAAGGGGAAATTGGAAAAGCTGAAAAACAGCGTTCCGGTACACAGGCGATGCAGCTGCCCGGCGCTGTGCAGGAGACCTTCGCCGCTGTTGACAAGATATAATCCGTGACAGGGCGGGGTGAGCTCCTCGCCGGAATGCGGTACGCGGCGCTCGCAGAAAAAATGTGTGGCCTGTATGACGCCGGATGTTCGTGTGGAGATGATCTTGCAGATGTTGTTTTTTTCCATAGCGCACCTCACTTTTGTTTTTTAGTATAGAAACCCTTTCAAAAGAAGTCAACAAAAATCCATAAACAAATGGAGAATTTCTATTTTTTAGCCAATGCAAAGGTGCTATAATAAACCCAAAAGAAACAGGAGGAAACAACAATGAGGAAAATTCGTCTGGGTTTGTTCGGCCTTGGCCGCGGCAGCAATTTTATGGAGATCGTACTGGCCAATGACGGCGAGGTGGTCGCGCTGTGTGAGCGCGATGAAGAACGCATGAAAAAAGTGGTGGAGGAGCTGCCCGTCAAGCCGACCTGCTACACCGATTTTGAGGCCTTTCTGCAGCACGACATGGACGCGGTGTTTTTGTGCAACTGCTTCCACGAGCATGCACCCTTTGCCATCCGCTGTTTGGAAAAAGGCCTTCATGTGCTGACAGAATGCACCAGCAACGGCACCATGGCCGAAGGCGTAGCTCTTGTGCGCGCGGCTGAAAAAAGCAAAGGGATCTTCATGCTGGCGGAAAACTATCCCTTTATGCAGTTCAATCAGGAGATGCGCAAGGTCTACCGCAGCGGCGATCTGGGCAAGGCTTTGTTCTGCGAAGGTGAATATAACCATCCCTTCAACATGGATAACACAGAGGAGCATAAGCGCCTGCGTCCCTATGCGGAGCACTGGCGCAACTATCTGCCCCGCAGCTATTACATCACGCACTCGCTGGCACCGCTGATGTATATTACCGGTGCAAAACCGATGCGCGTTTCCGCTTTTGGCTGCTTCGCACCGTTTGAGGAGTTTGATCATGTCGGCTCTGGCGTGGGCGACCGTGCGGCCATCATCACCTGCCTCAACGACGATGACTCCGTTTTCCGCGTCACCGGCTGTGCGGCTTTTGGTGCGCATGAGCTTTCCTACCGTGTTTGCGGCACAAAAGGGCAGATCGAAAACATCCGCGGCGGCGAAGGCCGCATGATGCTGCGCTATAATGCGTGGGAGATCCCCGAAGGGCAGGAGGAGAGCTGCTGGTATAAGCCGGAATGGCCGGAGGATGTCCGGGAACTGGTGGAAAACGTCGGCCACGGCGGCGGTGATTTCTTCGTCATCCGCGAGTTTTTCAACTGCATCCGTGAAAACCGTCAGCCGGAGTTTGACGTCTATTTTGCCACCACCTGTGCGTCCGTGGCTATCCTTTCTCATCGCAGCCTGTTGGAAAAAGGCGTTCCTTACGATATTCCCGACTTCCGCGGCGAAGCCGATCGTGAAAAGTACGAGAATGACTGGTTGACCCCGTTCCCCGGCGCAGCCGATGAAAACCGCATTCCCTGCTGTTCTCATGCGGACTACAAGCCGGACGAAAAGAGATTTGCAAACTATCTGAAGATGGTGTCTGAATAATCGTTCTGTAAAAGACGTAAAAGAAAAAGCCTGCGGAGGGCTTTTTCTTTTTGCAAATTATTGTGCGAAAGCCTATTGACCAAACCGGCATTTTCCGATATGCTAAAGATGAAGAATAAATACGTTGTTTCGTGTTGCTTTTTATAAAACAAACGGAAAAAGCATCGGCTGATTAAAAATAACCGGTTTGTAGGGCGTCGGCAGCGGGAGAGTGGTACGATGAAGCTGTTTATTTTCGGCAGTGTAGCCAGCGGAAAAACGACTCTGGCCAAAAAGCTTTCGCAAAAACTGAACGTTCCGTATTACGAAGGCGACTGCATCGCGTGGGGTTATCCCGGCGAACAGCGCTTCAAACGTACGCCTGCCCAGCAGCGGGAGCGCATTGCCGCCATCGACGCGGCCGGGGACTGGATCATCGAGGGTACCTGGCGCGAAGCGCAAAGCAGCGCATGGCAGCTTGCGGACCGTATCATTTTTCTGGATACACCACTGCAGGTTCGCAAAAAGCGCATCTGGACAAGATTTGTACGGCAGTGTACCGGAAAGGAAAAATGCAATTACCGGCCGACCTTTTCCATGCTGCGCATGATGTTCCGCTGGACGGAGCGGTTTGAAAATGAACGTCCGGAGCATGAGGCACGGCTGCTGGGCTATGCGGAAAAGCTGATCTGGCTTGCCAGTGATGATCTGGAAGCCGCCCCGCCGGACTGGCTGGATTCGCCCGGCATTTTGCCGCAGAATTTAAGCGAATAACAAAGAACTCTCTGCGTCTCGCTCATGGAGAAAACGCAGAGAGTTTTTTGTGCGGAAAGTTTTTTCGGTACGAAAAAAGAAAAAGGAGTCAACGCTTTGCGTCAACTCCCATGATCCTTTAAAACTCAGATAGCACGAGTGACCTTACCAGAACGCAGGCAGCGGGTGCAGGCGTGGATATAACGGGGGCTACCGTCCACAATCGCCTTGACCCGGACAACATTCGGTTTCCAAGTTCTGTTAGAACGCCGATGGGAATGGGAAACCTTAATACCGAAGGTAACGCCCTTTCCACAGATATCGCATTTTGCCATGAATCTGCACCTCCTTTTCACTAGCCTAATAAGTTTACCAAATCATTGCACAAAAATCAAGTGTTTTTTTCGTCAAAATCGAAAAAATTTCTCATAAAAAGTTTCAAAAGTAAAAAAAGAGCCAAAACCTTGGTTAAAATGTGCCGGAACGCTTGTAAAACACCATGGAAATACGATATAATAAACTGAATAATCTTGCGTAACAGGAGTTGCAATGTCTCAATCTACCGTTCAAATACTGGCGCATGTCATCGTACTGCTGACTATCCCTCTTCATGAATGTGCACACGGGATCGTTTCGCTTTGGCTGGGGGACCCCACTGCCAAAGAGGCGGGCAGGCTTACGCTTAATCCGCTGCGCCATCTGGATGTGCTTGGTTCCATCAGCATGCTGATCCTTGGTGTCGGCTGGGCAAAGCCGGTGCCGGTCAATCCGTACTATTATAAAAAACGCAGGCTTGGTATGGCACTCACCGCCGCCGCAGGCCCGCTTTCCAATCTGCTGCTGGCATATGTGTTTGTGCTGGTGTACAAGGTATGCGCCTGGTGCTCGCTGGCAGGGCAGGGCGGTATTGTGCTGGAAAACATCTGCCTTGTGCTGTATATGGTGGTTCTTGTCAATATCAATCTGACGGTTTTCAACCTGCTGCCCATCCCGCCGTTTGATGGCTCCCGCATCGTCAACCTGATCCTGCCGGAAAAACTGTATTTTCGGGTGATGCGGTACGAACGGTACATCATGCTTGCACTGCTGCTGGTTTTCTATCTTGGCGTGCTGGATGTCCCGCTGGGCTGGCTGCGCGAGGGCCTGTTCAACACACTGGACTGGGCCAGCGGCTATATCGACCGGCTGGCGTACGCCATGCTTTTCTGATTCCCTGTAAGGAGTAGTTGTCTGTCCATGGAAATAACCTTTTCGCTGGCGCAGTTTGAAGGCCCGCTGGATCTTCTGCTTGCGCTGATCTCCAAAAACAAAATGAACATCTATGACATTCGCATCATGGAGCTGATCGACCAGTACCTTGCCGTGGTCAACGAGGGGAAGAAGATTGGTCTGGAAGCTACCAGTGAATTTGTCGAAATGGCTGCCCGGCTTATTTACATGAAGTCGGTGTTTCTGCTGCCGCGCACCGAAGAACAGGAGCGTCTGAAAGAGGAACTGACCGGACAGCTGATCGAGTACAGCGCCTGCAAGGCCATTGCCGCCAAGTTGGGCGAGATGAACCGCCGGGTGTTTTTTGCGGTGCGTCAGCCCATGGTGGTGGAGTTTGACAACGAGTATCGTCTGCATCATGATCCCGAGATCCTTCGCAGAGCGGTCATTGCCATGCAGGGGCGCAGTGTGGCGAAGCGCGAGGTTCGGCAGGAACAGTTTGAACCGCTGGTCAGTGCGCCGGTGGTCAGCGTTTCCAGCAGGATCATCCATCTGCTGCGCAACCTGATGCGCGGCACAAAACAGCGGCTGCAGAGCTTCTTCGGGCACAAATCCAGCCGAAGCGAGCTGGTGGCCACCTTCCTTGCCGTGCTGGAACTGGTCCGCGCGGGCCGTGTCCGGATCGATGAAGAGGAAAACCTCACCATCAACACCGAACGCCGCGGCGCCGAACCGGAGGAAGAGATCGTTTCGGAGTTTGTACAGTGAGCCGGATCGGCGCTTTGTTCCGATTAAAGAACGACAAATGAAAGTATAATCATTATATAAAGCAAAAGGAATTTATCGCAATGGAATTGCAATGGGTAAAAAATGCACTGGAGGCGCTGCTGTTTGCCTGCGGCGAACCTGTTTCGGCGGCGCAGCTTGCGCAGGTGCTGGAGCTGGACACCGATACGGTACAGCGGCTTCTGCAGGATATGAGCGAGGAATATGCCGGTCCGGGACGCGGCATTGTACTGCTGCAGCTGGAGGACCGGTGGCAGCTTTCCACCAAGAATGAATTTGGCGGGCAGGTAAAGAAAATGCTGGACACCCGGCGCAACACCCCGCTCAGCCCCGCTGCGCTGGAGGTTCTGGCCATCATCGCCTACAACCAGCCGGTATCCCGCTCTTTTATCGATCAGATCCGCGGAGTGGACTCCGGCTCGCCGGTGCAGACGCTGCTGGCCCGCGGCCTTGTGGAAGAGGCCGGCCGTCTGGAGCTTCCCGGCCGTCCCATCAGTTTTGTCACAACGGACACCTTCCTGCGCTGCTTCGGCCTCTCTTCGCTGGAGGATCTTCCGCCCCTGCACGAACAGGAGGAGCTGCTGCCGGATGCACTGCCCGCAGAGGAAGAGGAACTGACGCTGGAGGAAGTACAGCCGGAATGAGCCGATCCCGAAGGAGGTGCGAACCATGGCGTTGATCGGTAACGTGTTGTTGTGGCTGCTGTGGATCGTACTGGGCCTGATCGGTCTTGTTCTGGCGCTGCTGATCGTCGCACTGCTTATCCCGGTGCAGGTATGGCTGCGGTATGATACTGCGGGCTTTGCCGTACAGCTGAAGATACTGTTCTTTAAAATGCAGCTTCTGCCTGCAGAAGAGAAACAGTCTGCTGCACAGCGGCCCGCCGCTGCACAGAAGACCACCCACACAGATAAGACGACACCCTCTGCGGATAAAAAAATGCCCCCAGCAGATAAGACAGTGCCTTCCGCAGATAAGACA
>CAZYRD010000067.1:5352-11330 GCA_964649475.1 uncultured Faecalibacterium sp. | reverse complement strand
CATCGACGTAGTCTTTTTGGAACCACTCGCCCAGCGAGTGGTTTTCATATTACAAAAAAGGGAGGACAGCCGTCAGGGGCTGCCCTCCCCTTTTTATGTATCCGTTTTATAACTGCCGCCCGTCGCTATTCCACAAACAGCATGCCGCCCACCGGCACCGCAAACGCGGCGAGGGGAGCGCTTACCGTACCGGCATCCAGCTGTGCGCCGGTGCAGTCCACCGTGCGCCAGCGGCGGCCGGCGGCGTTTTTCAAAATCATATCGCCGTGCACGCCCGCGTTGACAGCGATGAGACAGCCGTCCTCATATTCCAGCACGGGGTCGTTGTAGGCGGTGACGACGGCGACACCGTCCTTTTGGGCGCCGATCTGACTGTAGCCGATTTCGGGGTGGCGGGCCCACAGGCGGCCGTCCAGCAGAACGCCGCGGTACCGCCGCCAGAAGGCCAGATAGTGCCGCAGCACAGCCAGCTGCGCAGCGGGCAGCTTATTGATGAGGACCGAGATCTGCGGCACGGCGTACAGCACCGCCGCCAGCTGGCAGGCGACGTTTTCCGGCGCGTCGTCCCGGTGCCACATCAGCATATCGGAATGAACGGCGGTACCACCGCTGGTCAGGCGCAGATCCACGATGTTGCGCCGGTTGATGAGCGGATCGTTGGGACAGTCGCCCACGCGCAGCATGTTGCCGTATTTGCGGATGGCCGGGCCGACGTAGCTTTGGCGGAACTCGATGAGGATATCCGGCTTGATGGCGCGCAGCGCATCGGTGACGTTCTGCATCAGCACGTCCAGCGCCTCCTCCAGCGAGGAGCAGTCCCGACGGGGATCGGGCTGCAGCGAAGCGCCGCTCAGCCGGAAGGCGTCGATGAAGTCCAGCTTGAGGCCGTCCAGATCCCATTCCGCCACCGCTTTGGCGTAGACGCCGGTCAGGTATTCCCTCACCGGCTTATAGCGCGGATCCAGCGCCCAGGTCCTGCCGTTGTCGCAGCCGCCGTCCAGCACCATATCCTTGAATTCCTGATACTTTTTGGAATGGATGCCCACAAACGGCACCGAGTACCACAGCATGATCTTCATGCCGGTGGCGTGCACCGCCTCCACAAGGCCGCGCATGTCGGGTATGCGCTCCGGCTGCCAGTCGCCGCAATAGGCGTAGCCGCGGCCGGAGTCCAGCGTCTGCCAGCCGTCGTCCACAATGACAGTGTCCATGCCCAGCGGCCTGGACAGGCGGCACTGCTCCACAATGGCGGAGGGTTCCAGCCGCTGATGAAAACTGTACCACAGCGAGTTCATGGGCAGACGGGCGTGCTCCGGCACGGGGGCGGGCACATAGCCGCAGGCCTGCTCCCACCAGCAGGCAACGTCACGGACGGCGTCATACCAGTCCACGGGGCGCGTATCCAGCCGCAGGGTAACGGCGTATTCGGTCACGGGCGCGGTGGGCAGCGTGAACAGCCGCACGATGCACTCCATGGCGGCGGTCTCCTCCACCACGCCGGTGGAGATGGCTGCCGGGGTGAACGCGTCCGAAAGCGCAATGGTCAGCCGGTTTTTGCCGGCGGCGGAAAACAGCGAATGCACCGGCATCCAGCTGGCAAGGCGGGACTGCACGTTCCGCGGCGCCCACTGGGGCGGCAGATTGCGCTCGGCGCCCATGTTGGGCACCCAGCTGGAGTACATATCCGTGATGGGAACGTACCAGCACAGGGAAAACTCCTCCGGAATGGCCGCGGCGGGCAGCTTCATGCGGATATCCGCATACAGGATGCCCTGTTCCTCCCGCTGGGAAACGGTGATATCTGCGCCGGCGTTTCCGCCGCTCACTTTGAATTCCATAACCTTATCCTTTCCTCTTTTCCGCCTTGCGGCGGTCTTTCCTGCTTGTATGTTATTCAACGCGTTTACCGGAACGTTTCACACCGCGTGGGGGCCGCGGGTCTCCGGCGAAAGCACGAACACCGGCGCAAAGGTTCTGCGCAGCTCTTTGGCGGCGGCTTCGGCAGCGGTTTTATCGGTGAAAATGCCGTAGGTGACGGCGCCGGTGCCGGTGAGCAGCGCAGCGTGTGCGCCGCAGACGTGCAGCGTCTGCAGAATAGCGGCAGTCTCGTCGGTGGCGCATGCGGTCTGCAGCGCATTGCCGGCGTTTTTGCACAGGGCGGCAAGGTCACCGGCGGTCAGTGCGCCAATGCAGGCGTCCACATCCGGATGGAAGGGCGAACCGTACCGGTCGTAACGGGCAAAGCCCTCCGGCGTACTGGAGCCGGTATGGGGCATGGCCGCCACCAGCCAGCAGGCCGGGAGCGGCGCAATGGGCGTCACTTTTTCTCCCCTGCCCTGCACCCGTGCGGTGCCGCCCACGATGCAGAACGGCACGTCACTGCCCAGCTGTTCGCCCAGCGCACAGAGCTGCTGCGTGGTCATACCGGCTTCAAGCAGCAGATTCATGCCCACCAGCACACCGGCGGCGTCGGCGCTGCCGCCGGCCATGCCCGCCTGCGAGGGCACAGCCTTGGTGACGGTGAGATGCACGCCTTCGGCAATGCCGGCCTCATCCAGAAACAGCCGCGCCGCACGCCACGCAAGGTTGCGGGCGTCGGTGGGGATATCCGGCGCAAGGCCGCCGTCGGCGGCGCGGCATTCCATGGTAAGCTGCCCCACGGGGCGTTTTTCCAGCACGATGGTCTCGTACAGGGTGACGGCCTGCATGATCATATCCAGCGCATGAAAGCCGCCGGGCAGCAGGCCGCAGACCTCCAGCGCAAGGTTGACCTTGGCCGGGGCGTGGATGGTGATGCTTTGCATAGAAAGTTTCTCCTTTTTTGCATGAACTGCGCTGTCGTGCAGCGGCGTTTCCTCTTGCTGCGCCCGGAACGACAGTTGCTCTTTGTTTTAACTATAAATGGCTTTTGCGGCGGTGTCAAGCACAAAAACCATGTATAATCCTCCACCGGCAGGACATACTGTGCACAGGGACGCCGTCCGCCGGCGGGCGGCACCGTACTTGTGCTGAAAAGGAGGGAACACCGTGTCGGTTTTTTACAAGATCTGTATGGCGCTGGTCATCATCGGCGGCGTCAACTGGGGCCTTGTGGGCCTGTTTGATTTCAACCTGGTCAACTGGATCTGCGGCGGGTACAACTGGTTCTCCCGCATCATTTATATCCTCGTGGGCGCAGGCGCGCTCTGCTCCATCCCCACACTGTTTGCCCCGGACATCACCCCCGGCGATGACCGCTGAGCATTCCCACTGCAAGCTGCCGCTTTTTGCGGCGGCTTCTTTTTTTGCGGCGGCTGGTTTTGTGGGGATTCTTTCATTTTCCGTCTTGCAATGCGCCGCACTTTCCTCTATGATAGTGGTGAACGGGGCCAGTGCGGTCTCTGCGAAAAAAGGAAAAGGAGAACCCTGTATGAAGAGAGATATTCACCGTCCTCTGCGCATCGTCCACGGCGATTTCGGCTTTAAGCCCGAGGACAGCTACGAGGAAAAATGCCGCTGTGTGCGGGCGCGGATGGAGGAGCTGAAAGCCAAGGGCTACGGCGGCATCGTCACCAACGTGGCCTTTCAGAACTATCTGGAGGACGCCGATGAATGGAAGCTGATGAAGCTGAAGGCCGAGCTGTGCAAGGAGCTTGGCATGCGCATGTGGCTGTACGACGAGGACGCCTACCCCAGCGGCGCCGCCGGCACCCACACGCTGGATAAAAACCCGGATTTTGAAGCCCGCGGTCTGGTGGTGGTGGCCCATGTTCTGGCACCCGGCGAAACGCTGGTGCAGGCGCTGCCCCACGGCCACGAAAAGCTGGTGAGCGCCGTGTGCTGCACCATGGAGGGCGACGTTCCCCGTGACGAGGATCTGCTGAACCCCATCGCCCGCCCCACCGGCGAGCCTGTGCGGTTTGTCAACGACACCGAAAAGAACATGCTGTGCCTGGCGTTTTACCAGAAGCACCTGTACGAAGGCACTCACGCCCAGAACAACGTGGCCTATCACCGCCGCTATGTAGACCTGAGCAACCCCGAGGCCATCGCCGAATTCATCAACAACACCTACCGCCCCTACACCGAAGCCGTGGGCGAATTTTACGCCAAGGCCATCGGCGACGAAAATGAGAACGCGGTGATCGAGGCCATCTTCACCGACGAGCCCTCCTACATGGGCGTGTACATCAACAAGGGTCTGGCCGAGCTGAAGGTGGTGCACCCCGTCGACCGCGAGATCCCGCTTTACCCGCTGGTGAACTGGGGCAAAAACGTGGCCAACCGCTTTGCCAGCCGCTACGGCTACCGTCTGGAGGACGAGCTGACCGCCCTGTTCTTCGGCCACGGCGAGCATTTCTGCCAGGTGCGCCACGACTATTACCAGCTGATGAGCGACCTGTATGAGCAGGCTTTCTTCGCTCAGCTCTCCGACTACTGCTCGCAGGTGGGGCTGAACTTCTCCGGTCACATTCTGCTGGAGGACGAGATGCCGCTGCACGTCATGTTTGAGGGCAACTTTTTCAATCTGCTGCGCCACATGCACGTTCCCGGCATCGACATGCTGCAGGGCCTGCCGGACAAGGTGTGGGATTTTGCCTTTACCCCGCTGCTGGTGCGCAGCATTGCCGAACTGTACGGCCGTCCCCACGTGATGGACGAGTGCTCGGCCCATCAGCAGGGCGGCAAGGTCACGGTGGAGGAGACCTACGTTTCGCTGATGCTGCAGCTGGCCTTCGGCGCGGACGTGTTCACCTCCTATTATTCCGACGACGACCCCGACGGCAGCAAAAAGAAGATGCTGGACGCGCTGACCCGCGCCGCCGAGGCCATCACCGGGCCGCGGCTCAGCGACACGCTGCTGCTGTACCCCATCGAGACCATGATGCGCCGCCGCAAGCCGCTGATGCACGGCATCGAGAACGTGTACATCCCGCTTCTGCAGGAATCCGAGGGGCCCGGCAAGGCGGTCATCAAAGCCTGCACCGCCGCCATGGAAGGCGCCCAGTTCGCCATGCTGAACGCCCAGAAATCCTTCACCTACATCGACGCCGGCACCGCGCTGCAGCAGCCGGCCGGCAAATGGAAAAACATGGTGGTGGGCGCCTGCGACGTGACCCCCGCGCTGGTCACCGCACTGGAAAAGCTGGCTGCGGGCGGCACCCGCACCATCTGGTACGCACCCGCCGGAAGCGAGCTGCTGGACGATGGCTTTGCCAGGCTGCCCGCCGGTTCCGTCCGCGCCGCAAGCGAGGCCGAACTGGTCGCCCTGCTTTGCCCCGAGGGCACGCTGCTCACCGGTGAGAACACCGCGGGCATCGCCCTTGCCGAAAGCGCCGGCCACGTGCTGCTGGTCAACCGCGACACCGACGCCAAAGCCGTCTGCTGGCACGGTGCCTTTACCGCACTGTGCAACGCCGCCGACGGCGAAGCCGTGCCTGCCGCGCAGGACACCGATGGCGTGCATTTTGTGCTGAACGGCAGCACCGCGCTGATTCTGAAAAAATAAGCCTGCTAAAAAACATTCTTCGCGTACACGAAAAACAGGAGCCACCGCGGCTGCGGTGGCTCCTGACTTTTTGCTTGGGCGGAAATGCTGCCGGTGGGCTCAATCGCGCTTTTTGCGGCGCGGGGCGGGCTCCTGCTGGGCGTCGTACAGATGGGGCGGCTCCTGCGCGCCAATGGCGAGCACGACGCCGCTTTTAGCCTGCTCCTCCTCGCGTTTTTTTGCCTTGCTGCGGCGTCCGGCCCAACGGACGGCATCGACCAAAGAGCCAACGAAACAGCTGACCCAGATGAGCACCGTCACAATGCCAAGCGCGGCAAAGCAGACCTCCACCACCCGGTCCACCGTGGGGCCAAGCAGGCTTTCGGCTTCATAATAGGCGCCGGCTTTGTCCAGTACGTACAGACAGCCCGCCGCAACGGCGTTGCTCACCAGCAAACGATACAGCGTTTTCATTCCAAAAAGCCCCTTATTTTGTACCGAAGATACGGTC
>CAZYRD010000067.1:0-5342 GCA_964649475.1 uncultured Faecalibacterium sp. | reverse complement strand
CGCCGGCGTCGCCAAGACCGGGCACGATATAGCCGTTCTCGTTGAGGCATTCGTCCAGCTGACCGATATAGATATCCACATCGGGATGCGTGTTCTGCAGTTTTTCCACGCCCTGAGGCGCGGCGATGATGCAGATGAACTTGATGTGCTTGGCGCCGCGCTTTTTGATGAGGGAGATGGCGTCCACGGCGCTGCCGCCGGTGGCCAGCATGGGATCCAGCACGATGACCTCGCGCTCGCTGATATCGGCGGGCAGCTTGCAGTAGTATTCCACAGGCTCCAGCGTTTCCTCGTTGCGGTACAGGCCGATGTGACCGATCTTTGCGGCGGGCAGCAGGGTGAGCATGCCGTCCACCATACCCAGACCGGCGCGCAGAATGGGCACCAGAGCCAGCTTGCGGCCAGCCAGCACGGGCTGGCTGGTGACGGTCAGCGGAGTTTCGATCTCCACGTTTTCGGTGGGCAGATTACGGGTGGCCTCGTAGCACAGCAGGGTGGCGATCTCGCTGACCAGCTCCTTGAACTCCTTGGTGCCGGTGTTCTTGTTGCGCAGGTGGCTGATCTTATGCTTTACCAGAGGATGATCGGCAATAAAAGGTGCGTTACTCATGATACAGTTCTCCTTTTTCCTTGTAATCGGCTTTATTCAACGGCGAAACAGATCGTCGGGTCGACAGAAAACGGGGCTCAGCCCTCCAGAGCGGTGAGCTTGTCCACACGGCGCTGGTGGCGCTCGCCGCCCTCGAAGGGGGTGTCGAGGAACAGATCCACCAGTTCACAGGCGAGGCCGGGGCCGACGACGCGGCCGCCCAGACACAGGGCGTTGGCGTCGTTGTGCAGACGGGTGTATTTTGCGCTGAAGCCGTCAGAACAGCAGCAGGCGCGGATGCCTTTCATGCGGTTGGCTGCCATGCTGATGCCCACACCGGTGCCGCAGAACAGCAGGGCGAAATCACATTCGCCGCTTTGCACCGCCTTGCAGGGCGGCACAGCCATGTCGGGGTAGTCGATGCTGGCGGGGGAATCGGTGCCGAAATCCACGTAGGCGATGCCCCTGCCGTCCAGATGCTTCTTGATCTCTTCCTTCAGTTCGTAGCCGCCGTGATCGGCGCCAAGTGCGATCTTCATTGGTACACTTTCCTCCCAGAATCTGTTATAGACAGCGGCTGCTGCCCGTATTTCTGTTTTTGTGTTTTCGCGCAGATTTACGGCTGCGCGGCTTTTGCGGCCTCGCGCTCGGCACGCTCCCGCTCCGCCTGACACAGGCGGTGGTAGTCCGGCCGCAGACCGGCGGCCGGCACGGTGCGGTCTTCGGCGGCTTCGGCAGCGGCGATGCGGGCGCAGGCAGCGGCGGCGCGGGTGCGAAGATCCGCCGAAGCAAGCCGTACACAGGGCTCTGCAAGGCCGCGCTTGTGCCAGTCGGCGGCACACAGGTGCGCGCCGTCCCCCACCAGCGTCACCCCGCAGCCGGGGTTTTGCGCACACCACGCAGCGGCGTGATCCATGGCGGCGGCAGCGCTTTCCGCGGTGTCATCCCGCAGGCGCACCAGCGCACCGTCCGTTTTTTTCTCAAAGGCTGCGGTATACACCTCGCCCCGGCGGGCATCCATGGCAGGCACCACAAGGCCGGGTACGTCACAGGCGGCAGCCAGCGCACGCAGCGTGGACACCGGTACGCAGGGGGTGTTGTTTGCGGCGGCAAGGCCTTTTACAAGCGCCATGCCGATGCGCAGCCCGGTAAAGCTGCCCGGTCCGGCGGTGACGGCGTACACATCCACCTGCGCGGAGGTGATGCGCACCGCGCGCAGCGCAGCGTCGATCAGCTCCAGCAGGGTCTCGCTGTGGGTGAAGCCGGTACCAAGCCAGCTTTCGTACAGCAGGGTGTCATCCCGCAGCACGGCCACCCCGGCGGTTTTTGCCGAAGAATCGATCCCAAGTACGATCATAGCAGCTCCTCTCCAAGCCCCTCCACCGTGATGCGGCGGCTTTGGGCGTCCAGCGCTTCCAGCGTGACGATGACGTCCGGCGCGCCGGTGAGCGCTTCCACGTTTTCGCTCCATTCCGCCGCCACGATGGCGCCCTCGTCCAGATAGTCGTAAAAGCCGGTGGTCTCCAGATCCTCCCGGGTGGAGATGCGGTACATATCAAAATGGGCCAGCGGCCGGGGGCCGCGGTAGTAGTTGACGATGGAAAATGTGGGGCTGGATACCTCGTCCTGACAGCCCAGCCCTTTGGCAAGGCCGCCGCAAAAGGTGGTTTTGCCCACGCCCAGACCGCCGCGGAACGCAAGATAGGTGCCGCCGCAAAGCTTCTGCGCCAGCGCTTCGGCAAAGGCCTGTGTTTCGGCAGGCGACGCGGTAATGACCGTCATGCTGCAAAATCCCCCAATTCCCCATTTTGAACCAGTATAACATATTTTTCTTTTCACGGCAACTAAAATGTGCTATACTAACAATATCACCGCAAAAAGAAAGGAGGCCGTCCGGATGAGCAAGCTTTTGAAGCGGATGCTGCGCGGCACCGACTGGCTGTATCTGCTGCTGTGCATCGTGTGCTCGGGCCTTTCGGTCGTCGGTCTGGGCTCCTGGTGCATGTTTTTGCAAAACAACACCGGCGGCGACGTCAACTACCGCATCGCCATCGTACAGGCAGCGGCGACAGGCATCGGCCTTGCAGCCGCCATCATCATCTCCTACATGGACTACCACATCATCGCGCATCTGTGGCCGCTGCATGCGGCGGCAAGCTGGCTGCTGGTGGGTGCCACCTTCATCTGGGGCTACAACCCGCTGGACACCACCAACCGCGCCTGGCTGGAGCTGCCCGCCGGTCTTTCACTGCAGCCCTCCGAGCTGGCGAAGATCAGCTTCATCATCACCTTTGCGCTGCATCTTTCCTCGGTAAAGGAAGACCTGAACCGCCCGTCGCACCTGCTGCTGGTGCTTATGCACATGCTGGCGCCCGCGCTGATCGTTCATCTGCAGGGCGACGACGGCACCATGCTGGTGTTCATCATCGTGGCACTGTGCATGCTGTTTGCCGCAGGGCTCAGCTACCAATACATTCTGCTGGGCGTGCTGGCGGTGGCCGTTGTTGCGCCCTTTGTCTGGCCGTATCTGGAATCCTACCAGCAGGACCGCGTGCTGGCGCTGTTCCATCAGGAGGACCCCGAGTATGCAGAGATCCTGTATCAGCAACTGCGGGGACTGATCTCCATCGGCGCGGGGCAGATCACCGGCCGCGGGCTTTTTACCGGCGAGCACCACTATGTACCGCTGGCCTACAACGATTTCTTCTTTTCCTACATCAGCGAATGTCTGGGCTTTATCGGCAGCGTCGGCATACTGCTGCTGCTGGGTGCGCTGTGCATCCGCACCATCCGCACGGGGCTGCGCTCGGCGGATGAGCTGGGCCATTACATCTGCATCGGCGTGTTCGGCGTACTGCTGGCGCAGACGGTCATCAACGTGGGCATGAACCTGACGCTGCTGCCGGTCATCGGCGTAACGCTGCCGTTTTTCTCGGCGGGCGGCACCAGCGTGGTGATGCTGTACCTGTGCATAGGCGTGGTGCTGAGCGTATACCGCTACCAGCCGCGGGACCTGTTTGACCGGAAATACAACCGCTGAGCCGCGGCATATACACACGACAAAAAACCGTCCTTCGAGGGGGAAAGCCCCGCGGAGGACGGTTTTGTTTCTATACCAATATTGAGGGTTCACGTATTGAGGGTTCACGCACATGCTTTTCTGCGGACGGTATTTCGTACACAAAGCTTTGCGCGCAAAGCCTTTTGCCGGCGGCACTGCCGCACTCAGCGGCGGGACTGCTGCGCACCGGGCTGATCCCGCAGGCGGAACACCTGCTTTTCCACCGCCGGTGCGGTGGCTTTCTGCTCCCTCACGCGCACCACCGGCGCAGCATTCTTTTGCGCGGCGGGGCGGGCGGCAGTCATCTCCACCGGCGTATAGCCCGCCACAAACTGCAGCAGACTGCCCGCCACACAGCAGAAGATGACGAAAAATGCGGCATGCAGGAAAAAGGACGGATGGAAGATGGTGACGATGGGGTCCAGATCCTCGTACAGCTGCCAGCTTTCGCCAAAGACGGCGCCGCAGAAGCCGGCCAGTATACGGTCAAAATCCAGCGCAAGCAGCACGCCCAGCAGCGCGACCAGCCCCAGCGTGATGGTGCCGCTGACGTTCCACACCTTGCGGCCCAGCCGCCGGCGCCAGCCGTGCAGGCATACAAGACCGATGCCGCCCAGCAGACCCAGAATATAGATGCACAGCACGCAGATGCGCAGCTGGCGGAAATATTCGGCGCCGTCCGCCGACCACGCCATGCCGCGCAGAGCAAAGGCTTCCTCGTTCCACGGGGCAAGGTAGTCCGTCACCGCGTGGTAGTTTTCCAGAATGACGTCCTCTGCCAGACCGCTGCGCTGCGGAATATCCAGCAGGCGGATGTCCGCCCGGTACAGCCAGTCACAGGCCAGCAGAACGGCCAGCCCCAGCGCAATGCTTGCCAGCAGACAGAAAAAACCATTGGCCAGCCCGACCCAGAACCGTTTCACAGCGATCCCTCCTTACACCGGAATCTCCCGCCGCACGGGCGGTTTTGTTTTTATTGAATCATTATATCAAATCCCGCTGTAAAAATCCACCGGTTTATGTCAAAAAAGGGCCGCGCATCAAAAATACAGCTGCAGAGGGGATTTTTTCGGTGTGCACACAGGGCAGGCCCTGCAAAGGACCGGGACGGCGGGCGTCACTCCTCCAGCTGGCGGCTGAGCAGCGCCGCCGCCACCCCGGCAAGCTTGAGCTCAGTCTCGGCCGGCGCGGCCTCGGCGGCGGGGTGCTCGCCGGAAAGAAACACCACACAGCCCGCCACGTCACCCCGGCTGACGATGGGCGCCGCCACCCGCACGGTGCGGCGGGCTTCGCCGGGGCAGTCCGCCGGGGCAAGCGCACCGGCCTCCGGCACGTACAGACGGCGTCCCTCCATCACGCGCTCCAGCAGCGGGCTGATGCGGGCGTCGATCCAGTCGCGCCGGGGCACGCCCGCCGCCGCCACCACACGGTCGCGGTCGGTGATGGCAACGCTGATGCCCGCAGTGCGGTTGAGCACCTCGGCATAGTCGGCAGCAAAGGAGGCCAGCTCCCCGATGGGGGAATACTTTTTGAAAATGACCTCGCCGGAGGTACCGGTGTAGATCTCCAGCGGATCGCTTTCGCGGATGCGCAGCGTGCGCCGGATCTCTTTCGGTATTACTATTCTACCAAGATCATCTGAATATGTCAAGTAAGGACAAACACTTTTTTCAGCACCGCGAAAGCCCTTGA
>CAZYRD010000066.1:0-11453 GCA_964649475.1 uncultured Faecalibacterium sp. | reverse complement strand
TCCGGCGCCGTCTTCGGCGATGGAAGCGGCGAGCGGTTGGGGCTGAATCACGAAAAGCTTTACAGCGCAAAATATAAGGACAGAGACTTTGATCCCGAAACCGCCCGGTATCTGCCCAAGATCCGTCAGCTTTTGAAGCAGGGGAAATACGCGGAAGCGACCTCTCTCTCCCTGCGCACTATTCCGGACAACGGCAGGGGCGGCAACGACCAGCGTACCGATGATTTCAAGCCTGCGGGCGAGCTTTTGATCGTTCCCGATGTTATCGAAAACCGTGATTATCGCCGTTCGCTTGATCTGGATACCGCAACGGCAGAGGTGCGATATGACGGCGTGATCTATGAATACGCCGCTGATTCCGTGCATGATCGGATCTTCGTTCACATCAAAGGCGCACTTTCGGCGCGTGTGGATCTGGAATTCCGGCAGGATGAGGATCTTCAATACACGATTATTCGTGCGCCCCGTTGCGTGCGGGCGATCGGTGAGTATGCGGTCGGTTCGTTTTTTGAAACACGCGCCGATGTCTATACCGACGGCAGTTTTGACGGAAGCCACCTGACGGTATGCAAAGAAGCGTTGATCGTGATCGACATTGAAGCCGGCCTTGACGGCGAAGAGGCGGTCGCTTCGCGCCTTGACGCGCGTACATTTGTGCCCGAAGAGACTTACGAAATGCTGATCCGGCCGCATATCGAAAAATACCGTGCCGTCATGGAGCGCACGGTTCTGGAGCTTGGCGACGGAAAAAACACAGGCATTCCCACCGATGAACGCCTGCGGCGCATGAAAAATGGCGAAACCGACTCCGGACTGATCAAGCTGTATTTTGATTTCTGCCACTACCTTATGTACGCGGGATGCATCTGCGGCGAAACCCCCATGAATCTGCAGGGCAAATGGAATCATCTGCCCAGCCCGCCGTGGCACAGCGATTATCATAACGATATCAACCTGCAGATGAACTACTGGCCCGCCGAGGCGCTGGACATGGGCGAAGTCCATCTTGCACTGATGAGCTACATTGAAAGAATGGTTCCGCAGGCCAGAAAGGGCGCGCGGATCCGCTACGGCTGCCGCGGCGTGTTCATGGGCTTGACGGATGACTGCTGGGCGCGGGCCACCATGGAGCCATGCTGCTGCGATCTTTGGCCCGGTGCGGCTGCGTGGTACGGCGAACACTTTTTCCGGCATTTTGAATACACGCAGGATGAAACATACCTGAAAGAGCGTGCTTATCCCTATATGAAAGAGGTCTGCGAGTTTTTTGAGGATTATCTGGAGGCGGACGAAAACGGCATTCTGCAGGTGATCCCCAGCCAGTCGCCCGAAAATCATTTTATGCTGACCTTCAACGAGGAGAACAGCGTAAATCCCTCTGTGGCCATTTCCTCGGCAATGGATCTGAGTCTGGTGCGGGAGATTCTGGAAAACTCTGTAAAGGCTGCGGAAATACTGAAAACCGATCCGGATAAAGTCCTGCTGTGGAAGGAAATGCTTGCAAAGCTCCAGCCACTTTCCGTCGGTTCGGACGGACGGCTTCTGGAATGGAACGAAGAATTTGAAGAGGGCATCGACCCCGGACACCGGCATCTTTCCCATCTGTACGGCGTGTACCCCGCCGGCTTTGTCAATGAAAAAGATACTCCGGTACTGTTCGAGGCAGCTAAAAAGAGCTATGACTACCGCACCACGCACGGTGCGGGTTATCCCGGTTGGAGCCTTGCCTGGAATGTGAATCTTGAGGCCCGGTTCAGAAGGGCCGGCGGCGCATATGCCCAGCTTACAAAGCTGATCACGGAGACCACCTCCGACACGCTGCTGGATATGCATCCCTCGTGGGGGATTTTGGATGAACCGTTCCTCTTTATGATCGACGGCAACTGCGGCGGTCTGGCCGGTATTCTTGAGATGCTGGCGTGCGTAAGCGGCGGACGCATCGCTCTTGCACCCGCGCTGCCGCAGCAGTTCGGAACCGGCTCGATCCGTGGTCTGCACCTGCCCGGAAAGGCAAAATGCGATCTTTGGTGGAAAGACGGCGCGCTCGAAAGCGCCGAGATCACGCTGGGGTGTTCCGGAAAAGCTGTGCTGGAAGGTACATTTGTTCCCGCGCAGCCGGTAACGGATGTGGAGTTCCGGTATGAGGACGGCTGTACCGTGATCATCGGCACAAGCGGTGAAGCGGTGAAGATCCTTTTGGCGGATAAGCCCTGCGGCTGAAGCGTTTGAAAGCGGCACATGCCGTATTGCGTGCAGAAGCTCTTTTGATACAGATAGTCCGGACGATTCCCTGAGAAGTGATCAACGAAAAACACCTCCCGATGCAAAAACGGAAATTGCATCGGGAGGTATTTGTGTATGGCGGGATAATGCGTGCAATCGACAAAAAAGCGGCGACGCGTTTATTTTGCCGGGGCGGCATTGCTCACGCTGCCGCGCTCTGCATAGGTGACCGGAACGCGGATGGTGTAGCGGTCATGGACGGACGGAGGGCAGGAAAGCTGCGCCAGCAGCTGCTGGATCGCTACATGGGCCATCTGCTCCATATCCGGCCCGACGCTGGAAAGCTGCGGCGAACAGATCCCGCCCAGCGCCAGCCGGTCAAAGCCGCCGATGCTGATATCCTCCGGAACTGCCAGTCCCAGTCTGGTTACGGCCGCCATCGCGCCGACCGCCATCATGTCGCTGGCAGCCACCAGCGCTGTGGGCCGGCGGGCTTCCTCCACCGTGTGCAGCATGGCGAGCGTTGCGGCAAAGCTGTCCTCGTAGGTCCAGTTTCCGTCCAGGATCAGCCCGGGATCGACCTCCAGCGCGCATTCGTTCATCGCCGCCAGAAAACCCTGCAGGCGTTCCTGTGCGTTTACCGCATAGGAAGGTCCGCCCACAAACGCGATGCGCCGGTGACCCAGCTGCGCCAGCCGCGAAACCAGCAGCAGCAGCGCCTTGTGATTATCCGGCAGAATGGAGATCAGCTGCGGGCTGTAATGGTTCAGACAAAGCGCCGAAACCTGCAGCCGCTGCACGGTATCGACCACATGCTCCGGCACGGTGCTGACCAGAAAAACGCCCTTTGCTGCATGCATGGAAACCAGCGCGGCAAAATCCTCCTGTGCGGAGATGCCGGTATAAACCAGCGTGTAATTATGCTCCCGGCACAGCCGCTCCATCAAAAAGAAAAGCTGCGCATTATAAGAGGAGGAGTTGTTCAGCATATCATTGGGCGAACGGTTCATCACAAACAGAAAGGTCCCCTGATTCACGGCGGCGGGCTTATTCGGGCATACAAAAGAGCCCCGGCCTGCGCGCTTATAGATCAGCCCGTCCTGCACCAGCATATCCAGCGCCTTGCGCACCGTGATGCGCTGCACGCCGTATTGCTCGCAGAGCTGGCTTTCGTAAGGCAGGCGGCTTTCCTGTGGGTAAACGCCGTTTTGTATTTTTGTTTTCAGGTTGTCATAGATGATCTGGTATTGCGGTATAAAATTGCCCATAGGAAATCTGCACCCTCCCAGTCGGAATACGCATTGCAGACAAATGATTTTTTCGCAGTTCGTTTTCTATACATGTATTATATAATATTTCTTTCACGGATGTCAATTGCCGGCCCAAGGGCCGCCGTAGATACAATTTTCTTGACTTTCAAAAGGAGATATGCTATCTTAAAAATAATACATGTACTATTTATTTTTTGAAACATGTATTGAATAAGCTTTGCAGGAGGAAGCAGCTATGTATAAATTCAAGCGGTACGGCAAAGAGATCACCCGTCTGCTGGAGGATGTGGAGCGCCGGATCGATCCGGAGACCGAGGACGCCTTCAACGCCGAATGGCATGATTTTCTCTACAACAAATTCACGGGCAGTATCTTTGATCCGACCCGCAAAAAGACAAGTGAGCCGACCGTCCCCTTTATGAATGTTCACATCAACGATGCATTGGAAGATTACGAGCTGATGCTGATCCGCCATCTGGAAAGGGTATCCGGCATCCTTTCCCAGACCCACGAGATCCCCGGCGTATGCTGTGAATACAACGTGGGCACGATGGGCAGCGTTTTCGGTGCAGATATGATGATCATGCCCCGCCACACCAACACCGGCCCCATCTCCCGCCCGATCGGAACGGATAAGATCTATGCGCTGCTGGACAAGGGCATTCCCGATCTGTATACCGGCTACGGCCGGCGCGTGTTTGAAATGGGCGAGATCTATAAGGAGGTACTGTCTGCCTATCCCAAGATCTCGAAATATGTGCACGTATACCATCCGGATTTTCAGGGCCCCATCGATACGGTGGATCTGCTCTGGGGCGCCGATATGTATTATGCGCTCCTCGATGAGCCGGAGGATTTCCACCGCCTGCTGCGTCTGGTCACCGATACCACCGCCGCCATGTTTGATAAATGGTTTGACCTGCATCCGACTGGCACGGAGATGACCTGTCACTACGGACGGCTGTATCACCGCGGCCGCATCAATCTGCGCATGGATACGGCGATGAACCTTTCACCGGAGCAGTACAGGGAATTTGTGCAGCCCTACCATCAGGAGCTGTACGAGCGCTTCGGCGGCGGATTCGCCCATTTCTGCGGCCGGGGTGACCACTACATCGAGCAGCTGTCCGCCACGCCCTTCCTGGACGGCGTGCAGATGACCCAGCCGGAGTGCAACGATATGGAGACCATATACCGCCATACGGTGGATAAGGGCCTGAAGCTGTTCCTGTTCAACCGGGTGCGTGCAAAGCAGGACGAGGGCCGTCCCGGCGGCTATTCCCATAATATGAATGTTTTCCAGTAAAGCTGCTGTCCTTTACGGGGAGAACCTGTACCGCAAAGAAGCATCTGACAACGAACCTTTGAAAAACAGGAGAAAAAACATGCAAATCAGTCTTTCGGGACATATGTTTGATGAACAAAGTATCTGGGATCATCTAGAGACTGCTGCCGATGCCGGCTACAGCGCGGTGGAGCTGTGCAGCACCCATGTGCATCCCGGCCTTGCCGAAAAGGAGCTCCAAAGGATCTGTGCATTTCTGCAGGAAAACAGGCTCACCGTCAGCGGTCTTGCCTGCTGTGCGGGCGGCTATGGTCTGCTGGGCGAAGAGCAGGCGCAGACGGTTTTTGATGAATTCAAAAAGTACATTCTGCTGGCGGAAAGGCTGCAGGCGAAAACCGTAAGCATCCTGTCCGCATGGGTGAGCTCAGCCGAAGCCGGCGGGGAGGTTTTGTCGCAGGAGGCTTTCCGGCTGCATCGGGCGGCAGAGTATGCGGCGGAGCACGGCATCCGCCTCGCTGTGGAAATGCTTCCCGGCGCCCTTTGCGATACGCCGGAGGCCGCCCTTGCGCTGCTGGCTGCGGTCGGCAGCGGCAATCTGGGTATTACCCTAAATCCCGCCGGGCTGTATCAGCAGCAGATAAGCTGCGCGGGCGCTGTAAAAAAGCTGGCAGCGAACATTTTCAATGTACATATGCGGGATATTGTCCGGCTTGAGGACGGCGAAAGCCCCGGCTGCTTTACACCGGTGCAGGATTCCTCCGCCCCCGAAAAAGAATATTTTGCTCACCGCCGGATCAATCAGGGCGGCATCGATTGGCGCGGCGTGCTCGCCGCACTGAAAAAGACCGGCTATGAAGGCCCCCTGACCGTTGACAGCGTGGCGGGGGACGATCCGGATATGCCCACCGGCCGGAATCTGGCAAAGGCCAGCCTTGCAGATGTAAAAACCGTGCTGGGTACCGGCAAAACCAATGGAAACTGGCATAAATTCTCGGTAAAAGCGCCGGGAATGTACCATGTGGTCTCCACAAAGCGGGACGAGACCCGCGTGGCGGAGATGTTCCGGCTGAATCTTGAAAAGGACGAGGTCTATACGCTTGTCAGCGGCACGCTGGAGATGAACGCCCTTGTGACAGCGGGAAAAATCACGGTCTGCGGCGGCGGTCTTGCGGATGAGCTGGAGCATCTGGACAGCTTTTACATCCCCGGCGGCCTGTCCGTTCTGATCACCGCAAAGGAGGCCTGCTCTCTGTATATCGGCGCAGCGCCCTGCGAGGGTTACGGCAAGGCCTTTATCCGCAAAATGGACTGGAGCCTGCCCATCGGCGATGTGCATCAGATCCACGGCGAGGGCTCCGGCCGGCGGGAGGTAATGTTCACCCTCACACCGCAGGATGCCGCCTCCCGCCTGATCTGCGGCGTCACATGGGGCGGCGACGGCACATGGACCAGCTGGATCCCCCATCAGCACGAAAAGGATCTGGAAGAGGTATACTGCTATTTTGATTTCAAAGAGGGGCAGCACGGCCTGCACTACAGTTACAACACTGACGAGACCTTCCGCGATGCCACCGCCTATGTGGTGGGCAACGGCAGCATGGTGATCGCACCGCAGGGCTACCACCCCACCTGCGGGATACCGGGGTATAAAAACACCTATTTCTGGGTGCTGGCTGCCCACTCGCATGCCAGCCGCCGGTATGATCTGGCCGTCACCGACCCCAATCTGTAAGAAAAACGGAGGCAGAGTTTATGTTTGACATTCATGGCAAAAAAGCGATCATTACAGGTGCGGCGGGCGATGGCCTTGGCTCCGGCATGGCAAAAGCGCTGCTTTCGGCAGGCGCAGCCCTTGTGATCATCGATATCAGCTCTGCGCTGGAGGAAAGCGTCAAAATGCTTTCCGCTCTTGGCGAGGTTTACGGCGTCCATGCCGATATCGCGACCAAAGAGGGCAGAAGAGATGCCTTTGACAGAGCTTTTGCGCTGCTTGGCGGTGTTGATATCTTTGTCAACTGCGCCGGCATTCAAAGGCGCAGCCCCAGCGAGGAGTTTTCCATGGAGGACTGGAATGCGGTTCTCGAGGTCAACCTGACCGCCACCTTTGATTTTTGCCAGCTCGCCGGCAGAGAGATGCTGAAGCAGGGCAGCGGCAAGATCATCAATGTGGCGAGCATGCTCAGCTTTTTCGGCGGCTATACCGTCCCCGCCTATGCCGCCAGCAAGGGCGGCGTGGCGCAGCTTACCAAGGCGCTCTCCAACGAGTGGGCCTCCCGCGGCATCAATGTGAACGCCATTGCCCCCGGCTATATGGCAACGCAGATGAACACAAAGCTTATCGAGGATGCCGAGCGCAACAAAAAGATCCTGGCCCGCATTCCGCAGGGCCGCTGGGGCACACCGGAGGATGTGGGCGGCGTTGCGGTGTTCCTTGCGTCCGCCGCTTCCGATTACATCAACGGCGCTGTCATCCCCGTGGACGGCGGTTATCTGGGCTGTTAAGAAAGGAAGGCTTATGTCGGAAATCATTGATGCGGCCTATAAATTCGGCTGCGGAAGATACCTGTGCGGATTCGATATACTTGAAGCCGTGGGCAAAGAGGTTTTGCGCACAGCGAAAAAGGTTTTTGTTGTCGGCGGCAGAACGGCGCTCTCGCTTACAAGAGAACGGCTTTCCCGTGGCTTTGAAGAAGCGGGCATAGAATACCGGTTCGAGGAATACAGCGGCTTCTGCGCCTACCGTCCGGCGCACGAATACGCCGAAAAGGCCCTTGCCTGGGGTGCGGAGGCCATCATCGGCGTCGGCGGCGGCAGGGCCATGGATTTTTCCAAGCTCTGCGGCTCTTTTGCGGGGCTGCCCACCTACACGGTCCCCACATCGGTCTCCACCTGCGCCGCATTCACCACGCTTTCGGTCATCTATGACGAAACCGGCAAAACTGTGGGCAACTATTATCTTGAGGAAGAGGTGCGCGGCATCTTTGTCGATTACGACATCATGCTCCACCAGCCCGTGCGGTATGTGGCCGCCGGCATCATGGATGCACTGGCCAAGTATATCGAGATCAAGAACGGGTATCGGGAGGTAAAAACCGATCATTTCAACATTGATCTCGTCACCGCAAGCGTGCTGGCAAAGCACACCTACGATACCATTCTGGCCAACCGCGAGGAGGCCTGTACCTGTATCGCGCAGCACAAATTCTCCAAGTCGGTGGAAAACATCATCTTCGCCTGTCTGCCCGTGACAGGTATGATCAGCGGCATCTCCAAGGGCTTCGGCCAATCGGCGCTTGGCCACGAGCTTTACTATCAGCTGCGGACCAATTTCACGGCGCAGGCGCTCTCCTACCTGCACGGCGAGGTGGTGGCCGTGGGCCTTCTTGTGCAGCTGGTCTACAACACCGAGGAGGAAAAGGTTGCCGGATTTGCCGAAATCATGCAGAAAATGCATATGCCCATCACGCTGGAGGGCATCGGCGTTCCTGCGACAAAAGAGAATTTCAGCCTGCTTTACACCGAAATGTGCAAATCCAGCTTCGTCCGCGACGAAAAGCTTTTTGAAAAGGCACTGAAGGTCGTTTTTTGAGAAAAGCGGCTTGTTTTCATCTGAAATAATGCAGCAGAAGGGAATGGCTTGAAATATGAGCAGCAACCGTTACAACAGCATCCGTCCCGGCCAGGTGTGGCTGGATACCGAAGGCAAGCGGATCCAGGCCCACGGCGGCTATGTGACTTATCACGATGGCGCGTACTACTGGTATGGCGAGGATCACACCCATACCGATAAGGCGAAAGATATCTGGCACTGGGGCATGCGGTGTTACCGTTCCACGGACCTTTACAACTGGGAGGATCTGGGGTATCTCATCCCGCCCGCGCTGGATGATCCCACATCCTCCCTGCACCCATCTTCCAATGCAGACCGGCCGCATATCATCTACAACGAAAAAACAAAGAAATTTGTCTGCTGGCTGAAGATCATGGAAAAGGACGGTACCCAGAGCGAGACGGTCCTGACCGCCGACCGCATCACCGGGCCTTATACTGTGGTGCGCCGCGGGCTTTACCCCCTCGGCATGAGCGGCGGCGATTTCGATCTTGCGGTCGCGCCGGATGGAAAAGCCTATTACTTTTTCGAGAAGGTCCACACAGAGATCATCTGTGCCGAGCTGACCGATGATTACACCGATGTCACAGGGGCGTATTCCTCCCATTTCCCGCAGCCGTATCCGCCGCTTGTGCGCGAAGCGCCCGCCCATTTTGAGCGCGGCGGAAAGCATTATCTGGTCACCTCCGGCACCAGCAGCTATCTGCCCAATCCCTCCGAGCTTGCCGTGGCGGATACATGGCACGGCCCTTACACTGTGCTGGGCGATCCGCATCCCGCCGATGAAAGCCGTACCTCCTTCCACAGCCAGATCTCCTGTATTTTCAAGGTGCCGGATAAGAAGGATCTTTACATCGCCTGCGCCGACCGCTGGGTCGTGGGCCTTGGCGATACACCGTATTCGGCTTATGAGCAGGCGTGGATCGATCTGTATTCCGGAAAAGCTTCGCCGGAGGAACGGGCAAAAGCCGGGGAACTGGTGAACCGTCTGAATACACCCGCGCTTGCAGAAGCCGATTACGTCTGGCTGCCCTTCCGCTTTGACGGCGAAATGGCATATTTGGATTGGCGTGACGAGTGGCGCATCGAGGATTACGAGTGACCGGATTCCTGTGCGCACTTTCTAAAACAGCCCTGCACTGTACAGCTCTACGCCTTGTCGCTCTGTCTGCGGCGGGGAAGAAGAAAACGCAATTTTTTTACAAATGACAAAAGCCCCCGGATGCAGCGCCAGCGCGCCTGTGCATCCGGGGGCTTTATTGTTTTTTGCATTAATCTCCGATCAGGCGTAGACGATGACGGCACAGATCTCCACGGTTTCCCCGCCGTTGTTGGCGATGGCGTGTCCGGCGCCTGCGGGGCAGATCGTAACATCGCCGGCATTGACCGTGCACTCGGCGCCGTTGTCGTTGTAAAGGGCTTCGCCTTTCATGATATAGAACAGCTCGCTGTCCTTTTCGTGTACATGGTAACCGATGCTGCAGCCGGGCTTCAGGGTGATGTTGGCAAACAGGCGTCCTTTGTCATACAGTTCTGCAGGGGTCGCAAAGCTGGTGAGCTCGACGGTGCCGTTTCCGCCGCGCATATTTTCACGGTACTCTTTTTTGCATTCTGCTGCTTTTCTGATCATACTGATTACCTCCTTATATGTTTAGGATTATTATAGCACCTTGCGGTGGGAAATGACAAGAGCTTTTTCTTTGATCCAAACCGGTTGTGAAAAAGAGAAGAATGTGCTATGATTGAAACCGGAAAGCAAAGGAGGTTTGCATATGGTTCTTGATTCTTATATGCCTGTAAAACTTATGACCGGCGCAGGCTGCGTACGTGCCGGCGCAAAGGAGCTTGCAAAGCTGGGCAATGTCTGCCTGATCGTGACCGACAAAACCGCCGCCAGAGTCAGCGGCGCGCTGCAGGATGTGACCGAAACGCTGGAGCGCAACGGCCAGAAGTGGCAGCTGTATGACGAGGTCGGCCAGAACCCGAAGCTTACCGACTGCATGGCTGCGGCCGAGCGGGCCATTGCGGCCGGTGCGGATTTTATTGTGGGTATCGGCGGCGGCTCTGCGCTGGATGCGGCAAAGTGTATTGCGGTTCTGGCGGCCAATCCCGGCATGACGCAGGCACAGCTGTATGCGTTTGACTGGGCAAACCGTCCGCTTAAAATCGTCGCGGTAGGCACGACGGCTGGTACGGGCAGCGAGGTGACAAAGGTTTCGGTCATCACGACGCCCGATGGGCGGAAAAAGAGCTTCCACCATGAAGCGATTTTCCCCACACTGTCCTTCGGCGACCCGAAGTATACCATGTCGCTGCCTCCGATGGTGACCCGCGCCACGGCGGTGGATGTGCTGGCGCACTGTGCGGAAAGCTTTTTCAGCCGCAGCGCCAACCATATCTCTCAATGCTATGCGGTCGAAGGCATCCGTCTGCTGCTGCCGGTGTTCCGCATGATGGCGGAAAACGGCTGTGCCGAACTTGACTGCGAAACCCGTGAAAAGCTGTACTGCGCCTCCATCTACGGCGGTCTGGCCATCAATGTGACCGGAACCTGCTTCCCCCACACCATGGGCTATCTGCTCACAGAATCGTTCGGCATCCCTCACGGTACGGCCTGTGCGGTGTTCCAGAAGGAGTTTTATGCATACAACAAGGCTGTTGTGCCCGCGCTTGCAGCGCAGTATCTTGAACGGATCGACTGCAGCGAGGAGGAGTATTTCGAACTGATCGAAAAACTCACGCCCCCGTGTGAAATTGCTATGACGGAAGCGGTTATTGCCGAAGCACACAGCCGCTGGATCAACAACGGCAGCATAGCAAAATGCCAGGGTACTTTCACCGCCGATATGGCGGATGACATCCTCCGCAGGAACTTCCTTTGCCGCTGAGGGGCGGTCACATCCGGTTTTGACAGTCGGTGTGATCCTTTAAATTCGTATTATAATAATTCAGGGGCAACGGCACATCTTTGCTGTTGCCCCTGTGTATTTATATTCAAAATGCGTGATTCCGCGGCTGAAAATGTCCGTGGTGGGCTTGGTTGCACCCGGGAGCGTATTTGACT
>CAZYRD010000065.1:0-11599 GCA_964649475.1 uncultured Faecalibacterium sp. | reverse complement strand
GGTCACAGCTTTGGTGGGATGTTCCCGTCATTGATTCCTTTGAACTGCTGCGGGATATTTACCGCATCGACCCCGTCGTGTACAAACGGAATCTGAACGAACTGACAGAGCTGTTGAATTTAAGCGAGCTTCTCCGCACGCCTACCCGACAGCTGAGTCTGGGACAGCGTATGCGCTGTGAGATCGCCGCTTCCCTGCTGCACGACCCCCGCGTCCTGTTTCTGGATGAGCCTACCATCGGGCTCGATGCCGTTTCCAAAATTGCGGTGCGGGAGTTTATCCGTAAGCTGAACCAGGAGAAAAAGACCACCGTTATCCTCACCACTCACGACATGCAGGACATTGAAGCGCTGACACAGCGGGTTTTGCTGATCGGCAAGGGGCAGATTTTGCTGGACGGCACACTGGAACAGCTGAAAGCGCGTCATTCCGGCGTGCGCAAGCTGACCGTACAGTACGCAGGCGGCAGCTTCACCCTGACGGACGGGATCTCTTTGATCAAAGACGAGCCCGGACAGGCGGTGTTCGCGATCGATACCACCGTCATCGGCGTTTCCAAAGCCATTGAGCAGCTTTCTAAGAATGCGGCGATCACCGATCTTTCCGTGGCCGGTACCACGGCGGAAGAGCTGGTGGTAAATCTGTATGAGGAATTTGCCATATGAGTGCATTCCGCAAATACTGGTGTATTTTCCGTATCCGCTTCAACGCAGGGCTGCAGTACCGGGCAGCGGCATGGGGCGGCATGGTCACACAGTTTTTCTGGGGACTGCTCAACATTCTGCTCTTTAAGGCGTTTTACGATGCCGCCCCCGAAGCATTTCCCATGACAATGGAAGCTACCGCCGCATATATCTGGCTGCGGCAGGCATTTTTCTCGCTGTTTTGCACCACAAGATTTGACGGTTCGCTGTTTGAAGCCATTACCAGCGGCAATGTAGCTTATGAACTGGCAAGACCGATCGACCTTTACGGCCTGTGGTATTCCAAAAATCTGGCCATGCGTTTTTCCGATGCTTCGCTGCGTATGCTGCCTATTCTGGCGGTAGCTCTGCTGCTGCCGGCACCGTTCGGGCTGATGCCGCCGCAGGATCCGCTGGTGTTCCTGGGCACGCTGCTTTCCGTCGTGCTGGCAACTCTGGTGATCACAGCTACCTCAATGTTCGTCTACATACTCACCTTTTACACCATGCAGCCCCGCGGCATCCGCGGCATCTACTTCTCCATTGTGGATCTGCTCAGCGGAAGCCTGATCCCCCTGCCCTTCTTTCCGGATTCGATCCGTGAAATTCTGGAATATACCCCTTTCGCAGCAGCAACGGACATCCCTTTGCGCATATACAGCGGCGACATTGCCGGCTCCGAAATGATGCAGAGAATTGCACTGCAGGCTTTCTGGCTGGCGGTAACCGTTCTGCTTGGAAAGCTGCTGATGGGACGCGCGCTGCGGCGGACGGTCATACAGGGAGGGTGAGAATATGAAGCTTTATATGCACTATCTTGGGATGCACCTGCGGAGCCAGATGCAGTACCGTACCTCGTTTTTTCTCACCATGTTTGCACAGGGGCTTGCGGCGCTTACCTGGGTGTTCAGCCTGTGGGCGCTGATGGACCGTTTCCACCAGATCAACGGTTTTACCTATGGAGAGGTTCTTTTGTGTTTCGCCGTTGTAAATCTGGCGTTTTCGCTTACAGAGTGCTTTATGGCCGGTGTGGACCGGTTTCCGGCGCTGATCTCCCGCGGCGAGTTTGACCGCATATTGCTTCGGCCGCGCAATGCACTGCTGCAGGTGCTGTGTTCCAACGTGGATTTTGCGCGCTTTGGGCGTATCATTACCGCGGCAGCGGCGCTTGCGGTCGCGGTACCTGCAAGCGGTGTGCAATGGAATGTGGCAAAGGCGCTGCTGCTTGCGATGATGGTCACCGCAGGCGTGTGCGTTTTTACCGGTACGTTCTGGCTTGGAGCCATCATGAGCTTCTTTTTGATCGAAGGGATCGAATGTTTAAACATTTTCACCTACGGCATGCGGGAGTTTGGTTCGTATCCGTTTGTGATCTATGGGCAGGCGCTGCTGCAGTTTTTCACCTTTGTGATCCCCTTTGCACTGGTGCAGTATTATCCGCTGCTGTATTTGCTGGGGCGCAGCGACAGTCTGCTGCATTATTTCAGCCCGCTGCTTGCAAGCCTGTTTCTTCTCCCATGCGCACTGCTGTGGCGGCTTGGCGTCCGGCACTACCGTTCGGCCGGCTCGTGATGCCCCTGCTCTGATGCAGATCGTCAAATAAATTTCCGGCACAGAGCTTTCCTTCTGCGGAAAGCTCTGTGCTTTTTTATGGTGCAATAATATGGAAAAACAGATTGTAATATGGTATAATAAACTAATTATGAAATTCTCCGAAAAGGAGCTGTCAAAAGCATGAAAAAATTATTGATACACTTAAAAGCATACACAAAAGAAACCATACTGGGCCCTTTGTTCAAGCTGATGGAAGCCACGTTGG
The DNA here is from genome assembly GCA_964649475.1 of uncultured Faecalibacterium sp. Lineage (GTDB taxonomy): Bacteria > Bacillota > Clostridia > Oscillospirales > Ruminococcaceae > UBA1762. The sequence goes on along the minus strand of CAZYRD010000065.1, from coordinate 9,097 downwards.
AATTGTTTGTTCCGCTTGTGGTAGCGGCGATCATTGATACCGGTATCAAAAACAGCGATACCGGCTACATCATCCGGATGTGCCTTGTGCTGGTGGCGCTGGGTGCCATTGGGCTTGGCCTTGCGGTTACCGCACAGTACTTCTCCGCCAAAGCGGCTGTGGGTTTTGTGGCAAAGATCCGCCATGCCCTGTTTGCACATATCCAGCAGTTTTCTTATTCGCAGCTGGACAAGCTGGGAACGTCCACACTGATCACGCGTATGACAAGCGATGCCAATCAGGTGCAAAATGGTCTGAACCTGACGCTTCGCCTGCTGCTGCGCAGTCCGTTTGTGGTGTTCGGCGCCATGGTCATGGCGTTTACCATTGATGTTCCCTCCGCGTGGATCTTCGCCGTCGTCATTCCGGTGCTGTGCGTGGTTGTTTTCGGCATTATGCTGGCGTGTATCCCTCTGTACAAAAAGGTGCAGCAGCGGTTGGATAAGGTGCTTGGCATTACCCGCAGCAACCTGACCGGTTTGCGTGTGCTTCGCGCTTTCCGCAAGGAAAAGCAGCAGGAGGAAACGTTTGCCCTTTGCAACGAGGAGCTGACCGCCACGCAGAAATTTGTGGGCCGTATTTCTGCGCTGATGAACCCGCTTACTTACATTATCATCAACATCGCCATCATCGTGCTCATCCAGACGGGCGCCATCCGCGTCGAGGCGGGCATTCTTACGCAGGGCGCAGTGGTTGCGTTGTACAACTATATGTCGCAGATTTTGACCGAGCTGGTCAAGATGGCAAACCTGATCATCAACATCACAAAAGCGGTTGCCTGCGCCAACCGCATTCAGAATGTGCTGGATATTCAGCCCGATATGCCGGTGGATGAAACGCTGGCCGGAAGCGATGCGGCGTATAAGGTTCAGTTTGCATCGGCAGGTCTGCAGTATCCCGGCGCGGCAGAGCTTGCACTGGAAAACATTGATCTTTGCGTAAAACCGGGACAGACCGTTGGCGTCATCGGCGGCACCGGCAGCGGCAAGAGCACGCTGGTGCAGATGATCCCACGCTTTTATGACGCGATAAAGGGTGCGGTTTATGTGGATGGCCGCGATGTCCGCAGCTGGAACAAGGAAGACCTTCGGCAGAAAATCGGTATCGTGCCGCAGAAAGCCGTGCTTTTCCATGGTACGATCCGTGAAAACCTGCTCTGGGGCAACGAAACCGCCACGGAAGAAGAACTTTGGGATGCTTTGCGAACTGCACAGGCAGAGGATGTTGTTCGCGACAAAGAAAACGGTCTGGACGCCGTTGTGGAACAGGGCGGCCGTAATCTTTCCGGCGGCCAGCGTCAGCGGCTGACCGTTGCGCGCGCACTGGTGCGCAAGCCGGAGATCCTCATTCTGGACGACAGTGCCTCGGCGCTGGACTTTGCCACCGATGCAGCACTGCGCAAGGCTCTGCAGGAGCTTCAGCCCTCCCCCACGGTCTTCATTGTGTCGCAGCGCACTTCCTCTTTGCAGCATGCGGATCAGATCCTCGTGCTGGATGACGGCGAAGCCGTTGGACTCGGTACTCACGAAGAGCTTCTGCAGAATTGCTCTGTATACCGCGAGATCTATGATTCCCAGTTTAAAAAGGAGGCGACCAACGTATGAGCGGCAAAAACAAAACGAACGGTCAGATGGCTGCGCTGAAACGCTTGCTCGCTGCCATCAAAAAGTACAGCATTTGGATCGTATGCTCCATTCTTCTGGCGGCAGGCAGTGTTGCGCTGACTTTGTATGTACCCATTCTGGTGGGCGAAGCGATCGACTGTATCGTTGAGCCAGGCAGGGTTCAGTTTGATGTGATCTCTTCCCTGCTGCTTCGTGTGGCCGTTCTGGTGGGTGTCACCGCGCTGATGCAGTGGGTCATGAACATGCTGAATAACAAGGTGACTTATCAGGTCGTACGCGACATCCGCGTACAGGCGTTTGCCAAGCTGAACCGTCTGCCTCTTTCCTATCTGGATAGCCACCCGACCGGCGAAACGGTAAGCCGGATCATTGCGGATGTGGATCAGTTTGCGGACGGCCTTTTGATGGGCTTTACCCAGTTTTTTACCGGTGTTGTCACCATTGCGGGTACATTGCTGTTTATGCTGACCATCCATCCATGGATCACCCTGCTGGTGGTGGTACTGACGCCGCTTTCTCTGCTGATGGCCCGTTTTATCGCCGGACGTACCTACTCCATGTTCCAGCTGCAGTCCAAAACACGCGGTGAACAGACCGCTTTCATTAACGAGATGATCGAAAACCAGAAAGTCGTTCAGGCTTATTCTCACGAGGACGAAAATCTGGAAACCTTCGACAACGTCAACGAGCGCCTGCGGGCAAGCTCGCTGCGCGCCACGTTTTTCTCTTCGCTGACCAACCCCTGCACCCGTTTTGTCAACAGCGTCGTTTACGCAGCTGTTGCGCTTGCCGGTGCAATGGCGGTGGTTGGCGGCGGTATGAGCGTCGGCGGTCTTTCCTGCTTTTTGAGCTACGCCAACCAGTATACAAAACCGTTCAATGAGATCTCCGGCGTCATCACCGAACTGCAGAACGCCCTTGCCTGTGCAGGCCGTGTGTTCGCTCTGCTGGATGAGCCGGATCAGGTGCCCGACACTCCGGACGCCGCTGTGCTGGAGCGTGCCGATGGCCGGATCACCCTGGACAATGTGGAGTTTTCCTATGTTGCCGAACGCCCGCTGATCCGGGATCTGAATCTGGACGTCAAGCCCGGTCAGCGCGTTGCCATTGTAGGCCCGACCGGCTGCGGAAAAACAACCGTCATCAATCTGCTGATGCGTTTTTATGACGTCAACAGCGGCAGCATCCGTATGCAGGATGTGGATATCCGTGATATGACCCGGCACAGCCTGCGCGCAAACTACGGTATGGTTCTGCAGGAAACCTGGCTGCAGACGGGCACCATACGGGACAACATCAAAATGGGTCGTCCGGAGGCTTCTGATGATGAGATGATCGAAGCGGCAAAGGCGGCGCATGCCCACAGCTTTATCAAGCGGCTTCCGCAGGGATATGATACACCGATCGGCGAGGACGGCGGAAGTCTTTCACAGGGGCAGAAGCAGCTGCTCTGTATTGCCCGCGTCATGCTTTGCCAGCCGCCGATGCTCATTCTTGACGAAGCGACCTCTTCCATTGACACCCGTACCGAAATGAAGATTCAGGACGCTTTTGCCAAGCTGATGCACGGCCGCACCAGCTTTATTGTCGCACACCGCCTTTCCACCATTCGCGATGCGGATGTCATTCTGGTGATGAAAGACGGCCAGATCATTGAACAGGGCCGTCATGAAGAACTGCTTGCGAAGAACGGCTTCTATGCAGAGCTGTATAACAGCCAGTTTTCCGCCTGATATCGTCATAACATCCCTTCCTCCTTCATATCGTTTTTTCAAAAAGACATCCGTGATCACGGTGATGTCTGTGTGAAAGAGGAGGATGTATCATGGCGTTTTTACCGGAAGGTCAACTTATACAGGAGCGCAGCTGCGAACTCAGCGAGCTGAACACCGCCAGTCTTACAGGACGTATTCTGTGGGCACGTGCTTACTTATTTGATGCTTCCCGATGTCTGCATTTTCATCTGGGCTGCTGCGAGGGTGTTATGCCCTTTGAGGAAAGCGCATTGGGTGCCGCAGAGGGAGAGGTGCGGGATATTGCTGTTATTGGCCGGGTCGGACGGATGACCTGCTTTACCGTAAAAGAGATGATCACCGACGACAGTGGTGTTCCGGTCGCCGTTTTAAGCCGTGCCGCGGCACAGCAGCGCTGCAAAGAGCAGTACTTTGATTTACTGCAGCCGGGAGACGTCATTCCGGCAACGGTCACCAGCATCGAACGGTTCGGCGCGTTCTGTGACGTCGGCTGCGGACTGATCTCACTGCTGCCCATTGATTACCTTTCGGTTTCCCGCATACACTCTCCCGCGGAGCGTCTTACCTGCGGACAGAACATTTTCTGCGTGGTAAAAAAGCGGGATGAATTGGGCAGGATCGTGCTGAGCATGAAGGAGCTGCTGGGCAGCTGGGATGAAAATGCGGCGCGGTTTTCTGTCGGTGAGACGGTGATCGGCCGTGTGCGCGGCATTGAAAGCTACGGAATTTTTGTGGAGATCGCCCCGAATCTTGCCGGACTTGCGGAATCCCGCCCCGACGTTTCCGTCGGAGATTGTGTAGGCGTTTATATCAAAAGCATCATCGCGGAGAAGATGAAGATCAAACTGATCATCCTGAGCCGGCTTGAAACACCGCTGCCGCTGCCTGCTTTGGAGTATACACAGACAACGGGACGTCTGGAATACTGGAATTATGCATCGCTGGCGAGTGAAAAGGATATGACCACAGTTTTTGTTTAATACACGGTTTGCTCTTTACATTTCGCGCTTTTTTCGTTACAATAAGGTTTGCTGAAACTATGATGGGAGGCTGATGGGATGTTTGAACCAGCTTTTACCGCCGGCGTGCGTCCCGGCGGCCTGACCGATGAAACACAGATCCGCATTCTCGTCTGCTATATCGTGCAGAATTTCTCTCCGGTAACGCAGCAGGAACTGCAGGAAACACTTTGGGGAAATGCACAGCTTGTTAATTATTTCGAGCTGTGCAGTGCTGTCAGCAATCTGGAACGGCTAGGGCATCTCCGTACAGAAGAAGACGGCTATCATATAACGTCTTCCGGCGCAATGGCTGCCAACGATCTTACTACGGCTATTCCCCGCAGTGTTCGCGACCGTGCGATGGATTCCATGCTGAAGCTGCGGGCGCAAAAGGCGAAAATGGCGCAGAACCGTGCCGAAGTACAGCCGTACGGAAAAGAATATCAGCTTCGCTGCAAGATCGAAGATCTGGGACAGACGCTTCTGGATATCACCCTCACCTTCCCTGACCTGGAGCTTGCCGAACACGCCAAGGAGAGCTTTATTGAAAACGGTGATGCCGTCTATCAGCTTCTGGTTGCCGGCCTGACCGGCGACAAAGCTTTGGCAAATTCCTACTTTGAAAAGCAGGAATAACACAAAACAACAGAATAATAACAACTTTCACGCCGTCCGAAGATAAGCTATTGATTTTCGGGCGGCGTTGCTATATCATAAAAACAATGAACTCAACGGAAGGAGCACGCAATGGAATACATTCAAGATATCATAGATAATATCCGCCAAGTCATCGAAACCCATAAACTGGAAGACGGCAAATATACCCGCTGGCTTTGGCAGAATGAGGCCGGCAACCGCGAGCTTGGCGTCAATCCTTACGGCTGCGCCGACGCCGCCAACATCCTGTATACCATCGGTGATTTCCCCCGTGATCCTGCAGAACGCAAGTGCTGGGTAGACGCCATGCAGAACATGCAGGACCCTGGAACCGGCCTTTTCTATGAAAAAACGCATCACCCGATCCACACGACTGCACATTGCTCCGCTGCGCTGGAGCTGTTTGATGCACCTCCGCTTTACCCCATGAACGCGCTGAACCACACACTGGCCGAAGGTGAGCTGGAAGCCTTTCTCGAAAATATCGACTGGAGCGTGAATCCCTGGAGCGATTCCCATCGCGGCGCCGGTATTTATGTTGCAATGAACCTCTCCGGCGAAGCCACACCGGACTGGAACCGCAGGTATTTCAACTGGTTCTGGGAAAACGCCGACCCAAAAACCGGTTTGTGGCGCAAAGGTTATGCCGGAGAACCCACAACCTGCGCCAACTTTATCCATATGGCAGGCACATTCCATTATCTGTTCAATCACGAATACGCTCATATGCCTCTGCGGTACCCCGAAAGACTGATCGATACCTGTATTGAGATGTACGACCGGGATCGTGTGCATCCGCTGTTTGGCCGTCATGCGCATTTTCTTGAGATCGACTGGATCTTCTGCCTGACCCGCGCTTCCCGTCAGACTCCTTACCGGTTTGAAGAGATTCGCGAACGTCTGCGCGATTTTACTGCCGGTTATATCGATTTCTGGCGCAGTGCGGACTGGGAGAAGGATGAAACGCTGAACGATCTGCACATGCTGTTCGGTGGTGTATGTGCGCTTGCAGAGCTGCAGCAGACACTGCGCGGCGAGTTGATCACCGACAAGCCGCTGAAGCTTGTTCTGGATCGCCGTCCGTTTATCTGATTGCCGGTTTTATCTCTATAAATTCTTCACCAACAAAAGAAACAGCTGTCGGGTTCCTGCAGCTGTTTCTTTTATGTTATTCTTTTGTAAGCGGTTCCATATGCAGCAGTGTTCCTCCAAGCATGCTTGCTTCGTCCGGGTCATGCGTTACCAGAATCAAGCCTCTTTCCCCTTTGTGTCCCAGCACGTATTCTATAGCAGTGGCCCTCGTTTCCTCGTCCAGTCCCTTGAACGGTTCATCCATAATCAGGAAATCGGATGGAAAAAGGATAGCACGGATAAGTGCAACGCGTCGGCGCTGACCGCCGGAAAGCTCACGGACGGGTTTGTCGTGTTCATGCAGATCCAGTCCCAACAGCCGGAGATGTGCGCGGGCGGCTGTTTCATCTTTGTTGACAAGCTGAATGTTCTGCACCGCGCTGAGCGTCTCGCAAAGACGGTCCTCCTGAAAAACCGCGGCATTTCGCAGTTTTCCGATACCCTGCAACTGGCCGGAATCCGGCTGTTTCAGGCCTAGCAGAAGTCTCAGCAACGTGGTTTTTCCGCAGCCGGAGGGTCCCATTATAACAGTGATCTCGTTTTTCGGAAAAACAGCGGAAAAATTCCGCAGAACAGGCCGACCGTCATAAGATGCGGAAATGTTTTTGAGTGTAAAGCCGATCACCTGTTCAACCTCCTTTGAGCAATTTTCAGCAGCATCCGGATAAAATGCTCAAAACAAATACTCAGAACCACGATCACAATGGTCCATGCAAGCACTTCTCCGGTGGAAAGATAGATTTTGGCCTGATACAGCATTTCGCCGATGCTGCCATCCGGAAGACCGATCACTTCGGCAGCGATACCGCTTTTGAACCCAAGACCGATACTGATGGAGCAGGCGCTTGAAAAATACGGCAGGACGTCGGGCAGGTAAATTGCCCGAAGCTTCCGGTACCAGCGCAGATGGAACACTTTTGCCATTTCCAGTAACTGTGTATCGGTGTGAAGGATGCCCTCAAGCGTATTGGTGTAGATGACAGGTAAAACCATCAGAAAACTGATAACGACGGAAAGGCCTTCGCTGCCGGTCCACAGAAGAACAAGTATAATAAAACTGGCCACGGGCACTGCTTTGATCAGCAGCATCATCGGTGCAAACAGGGTACGGAGCATTTTGCTGCAGGAAGCAAGTATGGCAAGAAGAATACCTGCCAGCATTGCAAGCAAAAAACCTGCAGCAATGCGGCTGAACGATAGCCAGACAATCACCCAGAATGCGGGATCCGAAAGCAGGGCGACCAGGGTTTTGCATACGCGCCATGGTGAAGCCAGCAGGATCTCTTCCCCTATCAGCATACTTGCGCCCTGCCAGACCGCGATCCAGAAAAGTATGGCAGCGGTTTTGGGAAGGAATTGCCTGTGTTTTTGCGTCCTCTCTTGCATGAAAAGCTCCCATCATAAACAAATATTATTACAGTAAATATAACATTCTTTTCAGGGAAAGTAAAGAAAAGAATACCGCACCCCTGCCGGATGCGGTATTCCCGAAGAAACTTATGCTTCGTCGTTCAGCTTTTTTACAAGAAGCTGAAGCGCAACTGCGCGGTGACTGATGGCATTCTTCTGTTCCGGGGAAAGCTCAGCTGCCGTGCAGCCGTATTCCGGAAGATAGAACAGCGGATCGTAGCCAAAACCGTTGGTGCCGATGCGCTCATAACCGATCTCGCCGTGGAAATACCCTTCCGCTTCCACAACGCTTCCGTCCGGTTTTACCAGCGCGATCGCACAGGTATAGTGTGCCTTGCGGTTGGTTTCGTTTTTTAGTTTTTCCAGCAGAAGATCGTTGTTGGCCTCGTCATCGCCGTGATGTCCGCAGAACCGTGCCGAGTAAATACCGGGAGCTCCGTCCAGAGCATCCACGCAGATGCCGCTGTCATCCGCAAGTGCACAGCAGCCGGAAACAGCGGCGATCTCCCCTGCTTTTTTGATCGCATTTTCCATAAACGTCGTGCCATCCTCCACGGTTTCGTGGTCAATTCCGGCCTCGCGCATGGAAACAATCTCATCAAAGAAGCCTCTCAGGATCGCTTTGATCTCCACCAGCTTGTGGACGTTATTCGACGCAATAATAAGCTTCATATGCGACCCTCGCCTTAGAACAGACCGGTAATGACGCCGTTCTCATCCACGTCAATGCGCTCGGCGGCGGGAACCTTGGGCAGACCGGGCATGGTCATAATATCGCCGGTAAGCACGACGATGAAGCCGGCGCCGGCAGATACCTTGACGTTTTTGACGGTAACAGTGAAGTCTTCGGGCGCGCACAGCTTGGTGGGATCGTCTGAGAAGCTGTACTGGGTCTTGGCAACGCAGATGGGGCACTTGTCGAAGCCAAGCTCCGCCAGACGGTCGATCTGCTTTTTGGCTGCGGGCAACACAGTGATGCCCTTGCCACCGTAAACTTTCTTTACAATGGCTTCGATCTTCTCTTCGATGGTACCGTCCAGCTCATAGCTGAAGGTAAAGTCGCCCTTTTCCTCCTCGCACAGGCGCACGACCTCACGGGCAAGCGCCTCGCCGCCCTTGCCGCCTTCAGCCCATACGGTGGAGAGCACGGTGTTGACGCCCAGCTCCTTGCACTTGGCGATAATGAAGTCGATCTCAGCATCCGTATCCGTGGGGAATCGGTTGACAGCGACCACGCAGGGCAGCTTGTAAACATTTTTGATGTTGGACACATGGCGCAGCAGATTGGGGATACCCTTTTCCAGTGCAGCAAGGTCTTCGGTCGCCAGCTGGGTCTTGGCCAGCCCGCCGTGCATCTTCAGTGCACGAACGGTAGCGACCACAACAACGGCGGAAGGCGTCAGACCGGCCACGCGGCACTTGATGTCCAGGAACTTCTCGGCGCCCAGATCAGCACCGAAACCGGCTTCGGTAACGGCAT
>CAZYRD010000064.1:0-11627 GCA_964649475.1 uncultured Faecalibacterium sp. | reverse complement strand
AAACTGGATTACCATATGACCATCGAATGCGATGAGGGTACATACGGGGATGATTTTCTGCTGATCGCCATTGGCAACGGAAGCTATTACGGCGGCGGTTATTACAGCCTGCCCGTGGCGCGTGTGGACGACGGTCTGCTGAATGTCATACTTGTAAAAAAGATTCCGCTGATCCGGATCCCTGCCATTCTTGCCCGGTACAAAGCCGGTACGCATTTTACGGCGGACGGTTCCATTGCGGAGGACCTGAAAGATATTCTCATCAGTTTTGATACAAAGAATATCAAGGTCCATTGCGACAGAGAATTCTATTATACCATCGACGGCGAATGTACGCCGGCGACGGATGTGCAGGTCAGCGTTCTGCCCGGTGCGGCAAGGTTTATTCTGCCGGACGGTGTTTCGCTGAAATAACACAAAAGCGGGAGGCGCATCATGCTGCGCATTGTTTTGGGTGTACTGGCGGTTGTGCTGGTGATCGAAAGCGTCTGCTTTTCTTTAAGCGCCAATCTGACTGCCGGTCTGATAATGTTATATCTGATTACGGCTGCGGCAGTTGTGGGGGCGGTCTTCTATGTGCCGCTGGCGGCATTTCTGTCCCATGGGATCGGCCGGTGGATCAAATGGTTCGGCATAGCGGCAGGACTCCTTTATCTGGCGCTCATGCTTTTTCTGGCTGCAGCTGCGGCCGTTGCACAGCCGGACGGCGACGAGCAGGCCATTGTTGTACTTGGCGCCGGGCTGAACGGGCATGAGGTCAGCGGAACGCTGCGCCGCCGGCTGGACGCCGCACTGGAGTTTGCAAACGAGCACCCGGAGCTTCCCGTTGTCGTGACGGGGGGACAGGGCCCCGGTGAATTGCGTACCGAAGCTTCCGCGATGAAGGAATATCTGATCAGCAATGGCATGCCGGAAGAGCGGATCCTTCTGGAGGACCGTTCCACCTCCACGCGTGAAAATTTTCTGTTTGCGCAGCGGGTACTTGAGGAGAACGGATGGGGGCGGGTGACGAACGTAGCGTTTGTGACCAATCGCTTTCATTGCTACCGTGCGGCACTGATCGCAGAAAGGATCGGTCTGGAGACGGCGGGCGTGCCGGCGACCATCGGTCTTACGGCGGCGCTGCCCTGTTACCTGCGCGAGGTGCTGGCGGTGCTTTACTACTGGATCATCGACCGCGCATAAAGCGGCTTTTCTTGAAGAGATACAAAAGGGAGGACCCGGGAATGGCAAAACTGGAAAAAGACGATATTATAAGCCAGCAGTGGGAACTGATCCGTACGATGACGGAAAACAATCTGCGCAATATGGGCAGCGATCTGTGGGGGACGCCTGCGCCCAAGCCCCCGAAGCCGTGGCCGGAAGAACCGGCGGCCGTGACGCCGTCTGAACCGAAGCAGGCACCGAAGGCAGAGACTGCAAAACCGGCGCCTGAACCTGCCGGAAAAGAGGAGGAGCCGCCGGAAAAGATCGAGGATCTGAAGGAAGAGCTGCACAGTTACATCGGTCTGGAGCAGGTGAAGGATGAGGTCGGCGATCTGATCAATCTGGTAACCGTCAGCAATCTGCGCCGGCAGCATGATCTTCCGGTGGAGGATATGAGCCTGCATCTGGTGTTTACCGGCAACCCCGGTACCGGCAAAACGATGATGGCCCGCATGATGGCCCGTATTTATAAAAGTCTCGGTATGCTGAGCAAGGGGCATCTGGTGGAAGTGGACCGTTCCGGGCTTGTGGCTGGGTTTGTCGGGCAGACTGCCATCAAAACCGGCGAGGTGATCCAGAAAGCGCTGGGCGGTGTTCTTTTCATTGACGAAGCGTATGCGCTGAACAATGACAGCGAGAACGATTTTGGTCAGGAGGCCATCGACACGCTTCTGAAAGCCATGGAGGACCATCGGGACGATCTGGTGGTCATCGTGGCAGGGTATGTGGATCTGATGAAGGAATTCATCGAATCCAACCCGGGTCTGGAATCCCGCTTTAACCGGTATCTTCTGTTTGAGGATTACACGGTGGACGAGATGCTTGCCATTTTTGAAATGCGCTGCAAAAAAGGCTGTTATATTGTGGATGACCGTGCAAAGGATGCTTTGAAGGCGTATTTTCTGATGAAGAGTCTGGAGGATCCCATCGGCTTTGGCAATGCGCGTGGTGTGCGCAATACGTTTGAAAAGGTTCTGGTCAGTCAGGCCAATCGCATTGCGGCAATGGAGAAACCGGAGCGGGAGGATCTGCTGCATCTGACAGAGGCGGATGTGCTGGAGCTTCTGCCTGAAGTGCCCGGAACGGACGATGCGCCGACAGATGCTGCGGAAGATGCTGCGGAAGATGAATCTTCCCCTGTTTAAGCGTTGGAGAAAAATGTCGGAAAGGTGCCGTTTGTTATCACGCTGGTCGTGCCGGCTTACCCGTCGGGCACGCTTGTGTTCCGAGGAAGAGGACGTCCCGTGCGACAAGGGCGCACGCTGATCTGACTTTCAATGGCAAAATAGTATAAAAATGGTTGTGTGCTGTTTTCGTTTTACAAGGTATCAACAAAAAGGAGAATTTATTTTATGGAGCTTCAGGAAAAAGTCAACCAATTTAAAGTGATCCAGAAAAAGATGGCGGCATACGGCCACGCCATGGGGCTGCTGTATTACGATTCCGTCACAACGGCGCCTTCCAAATCCGCCGAAACGCTGGGCGCCACGCTGGGCATTCTTTCGGAGGAGAGCTACAAACTGTCCGTAAACGATGAACTGAAGGCACTGCTGCAGGAGCTGGTGGCGGCAAAGGACGAGCTGGATCCTCAGACCCGCCGCGAGGCCGAGCGGATGTACGAGGAGCAGGAGAAGCTGGCCCGTATTCCTATGGAGGAGTATGTGGCGTATCAGCTGGTGCAGAACGAGGCCGGATATGTGTGGCATCAGGCGAAAGCTGCAAATGACTACGCCATGTTTGCGCCGCATCTGGAAAAAATGATCGAATACCAGAAAAAACTGGCGCGCTGGTATAAGCCGGATGCGGATAAGCTGTATGACGTTTTGCTGAACGAGTATGAAAAAGGCCTGAGCATGGAAGTGCTTGACGCTTATTTTGCCAAGATCAAAGCGGCGGTGGTGCCTTTGCTGCATCGCGTTGCCGCTGAGGGCAAAAAGCCCCGCACGGATTTTGTCACCCGTAACTGGCCGGTTTACAAGCAGCGCGAGTTTTCTGATTATCTCATGGAGCTGCTTACCATCGATCGCGGCTATTGTGCCATCGGCGAGACCGAGCATCCCTTTACCACCAATTTCGGCAAGCATGACGTGCGTATTACCACCCATTACCACGAGGACGACCTGCTTAGCAGCCTGTTCAGCGTGGTGCACGAAGGCGGTCATGCTCTGTACGAGCTGAACATGGGCGATGAGCTGATCGGTTCCAGCCTGAACGGCGGTACGAGCATGGGCGTGCACGAGTCCCAGTCCCGTTTTTTTGAAAACATGATCGGTCGTTCCCGCGCGTTCTGCGAAGTCATTCATCCCAAGCTGAAGGAGCTGTTCCCGGAGCAGATGGCGGATGTCACTGCGGAGGAGCTGTACCGCGCCGCCAACCATGCCGAGGCTTCTTTCATTCGCACGGAAGCCGACGAACTCACGTACTCCCTTCATATTATGGTGCGTTATGAGATCGAAAAGAAGATATTTGCGGACGAACTCACCGTGGATCAGCTTCCCGCAGAGTGGAACCGTCTGTATAAGGAATATCTGGGGGTGGATGTGCCCGATGATACCCGCGGCATTCTGCAGGATACGCACTGGAGCGGCGGTATGTTCGGTTATTTCCCCAGCTATTCCATCGGCAGCGCCTATGCCGCCCAGATGTACGCCTTTATGAAGAAGGATCTGGATGTGGAAAAACTGGTGGCGGAAGGCGATCTGAAGCCCATCGTACAGTGGCTGGCGGATCGTGTTCATCGTTACGGCAGTCTGATCGACCCGCCCCAGGTCATCGAAAACTGCTGCGGTATTCCGTTTGACGCGCAGTATTATGTGGATTACCTCAATGAAAAATTCACCGCATTGTACGACCTGAAATAAAAGTGTGCAGCAAGCCTGCGAAAGGAGCAGTAATATGCCGTTTCCAAAGGATTTTATGTGGGGCGTAGCCACAAGCGCCGGTCAGATCGAAGGCGGTTGGAATGAAGACGGCCGTACCCCCAGCATCTGGGACGTTTTTTCCGAAAAGCCGGGCAAGATTTTCCGCGGACAGACCCCGCACGTTGCCTGTGACAGCTACCATCGGTACCGGCGTGATATCGACAACCTGAAAAAGCTGGGCGTGGACAGCCACCGGCTCTCCATTGCATGGTCCCGTGTGATGCCGCAGGGCACCGGCGCGCTGAACGACGCCGGCGTGGATTATTACAAACGCGTGTTTACCGCCATGCGGGAAGCCGGCATTACGCCGAATGTCACCCTGTACCACTGGGATCTGCCGCAGGTCCTGGAGGACAAGGGCGGCTGGCGCAACCGTGACAGCATTGAATGGTTCGGTGAGTATGCGGATAAAATGTTCCGCACCTTCGGCGATCTTGTTCCGCTGTGGTCCACCATCAACGAACCCATTGCCACCTATGTAGGCTATGCGCTTGGCGGTTTTGCGCCCGGCCATACCGATGAAGCGTGGGGCAATCAGGCGCGTCACAACATTCTTGTGGCGCACGGCAAGGGCGTGGAAGCGTTCCGTGCCGCCAACATTCCCGATGCCAAGGTTGGCATTGTTATCGATATCTGGAAGCGCCATGCGCTGACGGATTCCCCCGAAGATGCCGCACTGGTGATCGATCAGGATGAACGCAACTGGAAATTCTATACCGATCCGATCTTTGCCGGTCATTACAGTGACTACATACTGAGCACGCTGGAAAAAGAGGGAACGCTGATGCACATCGGTCCGGATGACTACCGGTTGATGAGCCAGCCCATCGATTATTACGGTCTGAATGTCTACAACCGCGTGATGGTCAGCCATGACCGGAAGGCGGTGGCGGATTTCAGCCAGGGCGGTAATTTCCTCAACAACCGTACGGAATATTATCCGAAAGCGGTCTATGACGCCATCCATCTCATGCACGACCTGTACGATCTGAAGATCCCCATTTATGTCACCGAGAACGGCACATATTTTGAAGGGGAAGAGCCTGTGGATCCGTTGACCGGACGAGTGGAGGACAATGACCGCATCCGGTATGTGGCGGGTTTTCTGGAGTGGCTGGAAAAAGCTATTGATGAAGGGTTTGACGTGCGCGGGTACTATCTGTGGAGTTTGATGGACAACTTTGAATGGAGTGCGGGCACCAATTTCAAGTTTGGTATTATGCACACGGATTTTGAAACGCTGGAGTGCACCCCCAAAAAGAGCTTTGAGTGGTATCGAGAGTTCATCAAAAACCATCGGTAAACCGTTGCAAAACAGTAAAATGGAAAGGAAGTGTCCCATATGATCGGTTGGATCATTTTGGCGGCAGTTGTCGTATTTCTGGCTGTGCTGGTCATTCGTGCGCTGCTTTTTCAGCCGACGGTGCAGGAAATGCAGCCTGCACCGAAGCTGCTGGTGGATAAAGAAGCTGCGCTGCAGCATTTTGTCCGTATGATAAAGATCCATACGGTTTCCTCTGCGGACTGGAGCAAGGTGGACGAAACGCAGTTTGAGGCATTCCGTGCGCTGCTGAAGGAGATGTATCCTGCGGTACACGAGAAATGTCCGCCGGAACGGATCGGTCCCACCGGCATTCTGTTCCGCTGGAAAGGCAAAAGCGCTGCGCAGCCTGTGGTGCTGATGGCGCATTACGATGTTGTTCCCGTGGTGGAGGAACGCTGGCAGCATCCTCCGTTTTCGGCCGAGATCATCGAGGGTGAACTTTGGGGACGCGGTACGCTGGATACCAAAATCACGCTGCTCGGTATTTTGGAGGCGGCGGAAAAACTGATCGGAGAAGGCTTTGTGCCAACCAACGACATCTATATGGCATTTGCCGGTGACGAGGAAGTTTCCGGCGAAAGTGCGCCCATGATCGTAAAGACTTTGGAGGAACGCGGCGTTGCCCCTGCGTTTGTACTGGATGAAGGCGGCGCCATTGTGGAAAAGGTGTTCCCGGGTGTCAGTGCGCCCATTGCAGTGGTCGGCATTGGCGAAAAGGGTATGGCGGATATTCAGCTGACGGTGGAAGGCAAGGGCGGTCATGCCTCCCAGCCGCCCAAGCATACGGCACTGGGTATTCTGGCGAAGGCGATCTGCGCCTGTGAAAAGCATCCGTTCAAGGCACATATGACGGTTCCGGTAAAACTGCTGCTGACAACGGTGGGCAGGCATGCGCCGTTTGTGTTCCGGCTGGTGTTCGGCAACATGTGGTGTTTCAGCGGTCTGCTGACAAAGCTTGCCCCTCTGCTGGGCGGTGATCTGAACGCCATGATGCGGACCACGCAGTCGTTCAATATGGCGCAGGGCAGCAAACAGTCCAACGTGATCCCCTCTGTGGCGACAGCGGTGGCGAACCTGCGCCTGCTCAACATTACTTCTCCGGAAGATGCACGCGCACATTTTGAAAAAGTCATCAATGATCCGGATGTAAAAGTGGAGATCCTGCGTTGTCAGGAAGCCTCTCCGTATGCGGATCCTTCCTGTGCAGAGTTCTCGGCAATGGCGAAGGCAATACAGCATACATGGGGTGACGGAGTCATCGTTTCGCCATACCTTATGATGGCGTGTTCCGATTCCCGCCATTACAGCCGCATCTGCAAAAACGTGTTCAAGTTTTCGGCCATGGCGCTGAGTAAGGAACAGCGTGCATTGATCCATAACGAGGATGAACGCATTTCGGTGGAAAAAGTGGGCGAATGCGTGGAATTCTTTACCCGTCTGGTGCAGTATCTGTAATATACGCATGCGGACTTGCAAATCTGCCGGTGCTGTTGTATAATATACTTTAAGAGTTTTCTGAAAGTATTTTGAATGGAGAATAAAAATGGCTAATCTTCTGATTCTGGGTGCAGGCGGTTTTGGCCGTACTGTGCGCGAAATGACCCTTGGCATGGGCAAATGGGATAAGATCATGTGCCTGGATGATGCCAGCCGTCAAGATTATGTCATCGGCAAATGCGGCGACTACGTCCGCTTTCTGGGCGAATTTGATGAAGCATATCCGGCCTTCGGCGACAACAGCTTCCGCCTGGAGTGGGTGGATCTGCTGAAAGAGGCCGGCTACAAGGTACCGGTCATCATTCATCCTACGGCGGTTGTCAGCCCCAGTGCGCAGCTGGGCGACGGCACCATTGTCATGCAGAACGCAGTTGTTAGTACCGATACGGTGCTGGGCCGCGGCGTTCTGGTAAACTGCGGCGCGATCGTGGACCACGACAATGTGGTCGGCGAAGGCGTCCACGTTGGTCTGGGTGCCATTATCAAGGCCGGCTGCAAGATCGGGCCCTGCCAGAAGATCGAAGCAGGTGTGGTCATCAAAAGCACCCGGCAGAAGATCGACGGCGTGGAAAACCAGAATCTGGAGGATGCGATCTACGCATTCCCGTTCCACGAGCAGTGCTGCTTTGTCAAGCCGTTCGGCTCCGGTCACATCAACGATACTTATGCGCTGTTCTTCAACCAGCAGGAAAAGGAGGTTCCCAAGTATATTCTGCAGCGTCTGAACACCAACGTGTTCACCAAGCCGAACGAGGTCATGCAGAACATTTTCGGCGTGACGGAGTACCTGCGGAACCAGATCATGGAGACCGGCGGCGATTCCGAGCGTGAAACGCTGAACTATCTCAAAACCAAAAACGGCAAATACAGCTTTGTGGACAGCGACGGACAGGTCTGGCGCTGCTATCGCTTTGTGGAGAATTCCTTCTGCTATCAGCAGGCGGAAACGCCGGAGCAGTTCTACCAGTCTGCGCTGGCATTCGGCCATTTCCTGCGTCAGCTTGGCGGTTATCCGGCGGATACCTTGTATGAGACCATCGAGCGTTTCCACGATACCCGCAACCGTTTTAAGGACTTCAAAAAAGCGGTCAGCCGCGATCTGAAGGGCCGTATGGCCTCCTGCGCAAGCGAGGTCCGGTTTATGCTGGATCACGAAAAGGATTGCGCGGTGCTGATGGATCTGCTGGAAAAAGGCGAGCTGCCGCTGCGTGTTACCCACAACGACACCAAGCTGAACAATGTTCTGTTTGACGAGACCAACGGCAGAGCTCTTTGCGTGATCGATCTGGACACCATCATGCCCGGTCTTGCCATGAACGATTTCGGCGACGCCATCCGTTTCGGCGCTTCCACCGCAGCTGAGGATGAGCCGGATGTGGATAAGGTGCATTTCAGTCTGGAGCTGTATGAGGCTTTTACCAAGGGGTATCTGGAAGAGGCCGGCGAAGTGCTGACCTCCTGCGAGAAGAGCAATCTGCCCTGGGGTGCCAAGCTTATGACGCTGGAATGCGGTATGCGTTTCCTTACCGACTATCTGAACGGTGATACCTATTTCAAGGTGGATCACCCCACTCACAATCTGGAGCGCTGCCGCACGCATATCAAGCTTGTTTCCGAAATGGAAGAGCATTGGGATGAAATGTATCGCATTGTGGAAAAATACAGCTGAGCCTGCTCGGGCGCTGCCGCACATATTCGGGCGGCAGCGCCTTTTATGTGGAGAATTGAAAGGATGTTGACAATGGATTATCAGCAGACACTGGAATTCATCCATTCCAGAAAAAAGCTTTCTCACCAGCCCGGCACGGATGTCATGCGGACGCTGATGCATAAACTGGGAGACCCGCAGGACGCTTTGTGTTATGTGCATATTGCGGGAACCAACGGCAAGGGGTCGGTCACGGCAATGACTGCGTCGATCCTGAAAGAAGCCGGTTATAAAGTCGGTATGAGCATTTCGCCCTACGTGGTGGATTTTCGGGAACGCTTTCAGATTAACGGAGAAATGATTTCTGCTGCGCGTCTTGCCGCGCTGGTCTGTCGTATTCGTCCTGTTCTGGAAGAGATGGAAGCACAGGGACTTGGCGAAGTAAATGAGTTTGAACTGGTCACTGCCATTGCATTTCTGTGGTTTTTTGAGGAAAAATGCGACGTCGTCTGTCTGGAGGTCGGTCTGGGCGGGAGATTTGACGCAACCAATATCATCAAAAGGCCGCTTGTCACATGTATCGTGCGTATCGGTCTGGATCATACGGCAATACTGGGGGAGACGGTCGAGGAGATCGCCGCTGAAAAGTGCGGCGTCATCAAACCGGGTACCGCGGTGGTGTGCTATCCGGAGCAGCCTGCGGAAGCGATGAGGGTGATCCGCACGGTGTGCGGGGAACAAAACGTCCCGCTTATTGTGCCGGATATGGAAGACCTGAAGCTGATCGACTGCAATCTGCTGCAAAATCACGTGGACTACGGCGGATATGAAGCGGAGATCTCCATGAAAGGCCGCTGGCAGGCGCTGCACATGGCAATGAGCGTCGAAACGGCGTTGGAGCTGTGCAGAAAAGGCTTCGATATCAGCGATGACGCGATTATGAACGGTCTGGCACAGGCGAAGCAGCCGGCCCGTATGGAGATCATTTCGCTGCAGCCGCTGGTCTTGCTGGACGGAGGGCATAATCCGGACGGTGTGGATGCGCTTGCGGGTATGATCGAACGCTCCGGTTTGCCCAAAATGCATGCGGTGATCGGCATGATGCGGGATAAAGAGTGTGAAAAAATGCTGCAGCGGCTTTCGGAATGCTTTGATGTGGTGTATACCGTAACGCCGGACAATCCGCGCGCTATGCCGGCGGAAGAACTGGCGGTGCTGGCTTCCCGCTGTTTTGACGAAGCATATGCGGCCGGAAGCGTGGAAGAGGGGATCCGGGAAGCGAAAAAAGGCATCGGCAAGCTGAAAGGTCTGTGCGTCTGCGGTTCGCTGTATCTTGCGGGTGAGGCAAGAAAAATTTTGCTTTCCGACGCAAACAACTAAAATTTTCAAAAGAAATCCTCTATCCTGTTAAGCAGGGCGAGGGTTTCTTTTTTTCGCCCGGAAGGAAGGAAAAAACATGGCACAGGTTCATTTCGTGCAGGTGCGGCAGACGTTGACCGCGTATCTGACAGGGGAGATCGACCATCACGCGGCCCAGACTCTGCGGGAGCAGATCGACGCACAGGTGCTTTCGCGTACACCGTTGAAGCTGGTGCTGGATTTCAGTGGTGTGAGCTTTATGGATTCATCGGGGGTTGGGCTGATGTTGGGACGAAATACGATGATGCGGGTTCTTGGCGGAACTCTGCTGATACAGAATCCACCGGCACAAATCGTGAGGATCCTGCGTCTGGCGCAGATACCCGTGGAAATAACGCAGGAGGTGACAGTACAATGAGAACGGCTCGGTACAATCATGCGCGGGTGGTATTTGACAGCAGGAGCGTAAACGAGAATTTTGCACGGGCAGCGGTTGCAGGTTTTGTGTCTCCGCTTGACCCCACCATTGCAGAGCTGACGGATATCCGGACCGCGGTAAGCGAAGCGGTGACCAACTGCATCGTACATGCCTATCCGGAGAGTGCAGGAGATATCACCCTTGATATGGGGATTTATGAAAACAATGTACTCCGGATCGCAGTGATCGACCACGGATGTGGAATTGAGGATGTCCCTCAGGCAATGGCGCCGCTTTTTACCACAGGGGCCGAAGGGGAGAGAAGCGGCCTGGGCTTTTCGGTGATGGAAAGCTTTATGGACACGCTGCGTGTAGCTTCAAAACCCGGAAAAGGCACCCGTGTCATCATGACCAAACATATCTGTTCCCGTGCAGAATAAGTCTACATAATATATTAATAGTATAAGAAGGCTTTGCTTATGTTGACTGTTCTGCCTCCGAGAGAGGAGTTTATTCAGGAAAATCTGGGTCTGGTGCATTTGTGCGCATCGCGGTTCAAAGGGCGCGGGATCGAATATGACGACTTGTATTCGGCCGGCTGTCTTGGTCTTGTCAAGGCGTACGATGGCTTTGATGTGGAACGCAAGGTTTGCTTTTCCACTTATGCGGTACCTGTGATTCTGGGGGAGATCAAAAAGCTGTTTCGTGACGGCGGAACGGTGAAGGTCTCCCGTGGGCTGAAGGAGCTTTCGCTGAAAGTGTCGGCCGCAAGAGAACGGATGCTGAAGCAAACCGGCAGGGAACCGACCGTTTCCGATCTGGCACAGCAGCTCAAAGTGTCCGAAGAGCAGGTGATCCAGGCGGTGAATGCATCTCTTCCGGCGCTTTCGCTCACGCCGGTTTCCGACGATGAAAACGGAAAAGAGTTTGACGTACCGGTGCCGTCCCACGAAGAAGAGCTGTCGGACAGGCTGGCATTGCAGGAGGTTCTGGCCGGTTTGCCGGAAGAGGACAAGGTGTTGATAAGACTGCGTTTTTTTGGCGGCAAAACACAAAGCGAAACCGCACGGCTGCTGGGGACAACACAAGTGCAGATATCCCGCAGGGAGAGAAAAATTCTGCTGACGATGCGCAGCCGGCTTCTGCGTTGAATACAGGCCTTGACAAAAACAAAACGGTTGTGTTACACTGAACCCATCAAAAGCGTTGATAAGAAACAGTAGACGTGTTTTGCTCTGCAGAGAGAAGGCGGGT
>CAZYRD010000063.1:0-11798 GCA_964649475.1 uncultured Faecalibacterium sp. | reverse complement strand
TATCTCCCGGTGCGGGGCTGGTCTCCAGCCGGTAGCCATACTTGTAGACGGTGTGGATGTGTTTTTCCAGACGCAGCTTTTTGCGAAGCTTCTGGATGTGCATGTCCACCGTGCGGGTGCCGCCTTCAAAGTCGAAGCTCCACGCAAGCTCCAGCAGCTTGTCGCGGCTTAAAGCAAGGTTCCGGTTGGTGACAAGCACCTCCAGCAGGGTGTATTCCTGCGGGGTCAGATCTGCGGGGACGCCGTCCACCTGGACGCTGCGGCTTTCCAGATCGATGCTGCAGGGCCCGATGTTCAGCCGCGTGGTGTTCTTTTTGGTGCGGCGCAGTACGGCTTCCACCCTTGCCAGCAGGACGAGGATGTCGAACGGTTTGGTGATGTAGTCATCGGCGCCGAGCCGCAGCCCCTGCAGCTGGTCCGTCACCGCCGTTTTTGCGGTGACAAAAATGACGGGAAGCTCCTGCGGCAGACGGGCTTTGACTTCCAGCCCGGAAAACTCCGGCATCATGATGTCCATCAAAGCCAGATCAAAGCTTTCCTCCTGTGCGGCTTTCAGCGCGGCCGCACCGTCAAATACGCTGTGGGTGCGGTGCCCCACCAGCTGCAGGTTCTGTTCCAGCAGGCGGTTCAGGGGCGCTTCGTCCTCGGCGATCAGTATGTAAGCCATATCATGTACCTCCGCGGTGGTGTGCGCATCCGCTTCGGCGGCGGATGTGATGCTGTTTATAATGATATACTATTACGCGGACGTTATCAAGTTGTAACGAAATTGCGGTATTTTACGCACATTTTACACAGACACGCGCAGGAGGAAAAGAGAAGACCTTGTCAGACTTAAAAAAAAGAGGTATACTTAATCATATATTGATAAATTTCGCTTTCATGGGGGTCCATCCGAATGTCTGAACAGTATCCGCAGCAGGATGCTTTTTCCCAGCGCGGCGTATCGCAGCCGGTAAATATTACCGGACTGCGGCGTGCGGCGCTGCTCAACGATCTTTCCTGTTTCGGCAAGTGCTCCATCACGGTGGGCCTGCCGATCCTTTCCGCTGCCGGTGTGGAGGCGCTGCCTCTGCCGACTGCGCTGCTCTCCACCCATACGGGCGGTTTTTCCGGCTATACCTGTACCGACCTTACCGCGGAGATGGAACGCATTGCTTCCCACTGGCAGACATTGGGGGTGCGGCTGGACGGCATCGCCACCGGCTATTTCTGCTCGGCGGAGCAGATTGAATTCTCCCGCCGGTTCATCCGGCGCTTCGCCGGGCCGGATACGCTGGTGCTGGTGGATCCCGTCATGGCGGACGGCGGCGCGCTGTACGACGGCTTTGACGCCGCCTTTGTGGAGAAAATGCGGGTGCTGTGCTGCGGCGCACAGGTCATCACGCCCAACGTGACGGAAGCTCTGCTGCTGGCGCAGCTGCCCTGCGAGGCCGAGCCCGATGCGACGCTGCTGGAGGAGTGCCTTGCGCGGCTGCAGAAGCTGGGGGCGCGGCGGGTGATCATCACCGGAGTGCACCGTACCGCCGCACTGGCACAGCTGCCCTGCGAGCATATTGCCGCAGGCGAGATCTGCGAGGATCCCGCCCGGCGGGAGATCGGCTGCCTTTGCGCCGACGCCGACGGCAGAATATTTGCCGTGTGGCATCCGTTTGTGCATACCGCCCTGCACGGCTGCGGCGATGTGTTCAGCGCGGCGTTTCTTGCCGCAGCGCTTGGAGCGGCAGCACCGGGGACGGCTGCAGGCACCCCCGCAGCTGTGCCGGAAACGCGGCCGCCTCTTGCGGATGAAGCGGATTTCCGCTGCGCGGTGCATACCGCCGCCTGCTTTACCAGCCGCTGCGTGCAGGCCACCGTCGGCGAAAAATACCCGGGCCATTGGTACGGCCTGCGGTTTGAGCCCTGCCTGGCCGAGGGCTTCCGGGGACGCTCCGACGCTGCGGCAAAACGATGACAGAAAGGATGCTGCTATGATCACGCTGGAAACTTTACGCGATAACGAAGCCATCAACGCCTACATCACCGCAGCGGACCGATCGCTTGCGGCGCTGGGCTATACCGAACACAGCTTTGCCCATGTGCTGCGCGTGGCCGAAACGGCGGCCTATATCCTTACCAGCACCGGCCACAGCGACCACGAGGTGCAGCTGGCCAGGGTGGCCGCTTATCTGCACGATATCGGCAATCTGGTCAACCGGGTGGACCATTCCCAGAGCGGCGCCATGATGGCGTTCCGCATTCTGGACAGAATGGATATGCCGCCGCAGGATCTGGCCACGGTGGTCACCGCCATCGGCAACCACGACGAGGGCACCGGCGTGCCGGTGGATGACGTCGCTGCGGCGCTGATCCTTGCCGATAAGAGCGATGTGCGCCGCAGCCGCGTACGCAATGCCGATTTTGCCACCTTTGACATTCACGACCGGGTCAATTACTCCGTGCGATCTTCACAGCTGACCATCAGCGAGGAAAAGGATCAGGTGACGCTGACGCTGGATGTTGACACCCAGTACGGAAGCATTATGGACTATTTTGAGATATTCCTTGAGCGCATGGTGCTGTGCCGCAAGGCCGCCCGCAAGCTGGGGCTGGAGTTCAAACTGGTCATCAACGGGCAGCCGCTGATTTAAGGCCGTGCCCAAAACGAGGAGGAGCTGCAGTGATCTATCTGCTGGAGGATGACGAGAGCATCCGCAAATTTGTGCTGTATGCACTGAATAACACCGGCCTGGAGGCGGTCGGCTTTGAGCTGGCCGCGGATTTCTGGGCCGCCATGGAAAAAGAGAAGCCGGAACTGATCCTTCTGGATATCATGCTGCCGGACGAGGACGGCCTTACCGTGCTGCGCAAGCTGCGTTCGCAAAGTGCCACGGTGCGTGTGCCGGTCATTCTTCTGACGGCAAAATCCACCGAATACGACAAGGTTCTCGGTCTGGATTCCGGCGCGGATGACTATGTGACCAAGCCCTTTGGCACCATGGAGCTGATCTCCCGCATTCGTGCGCTGCTGCGCCGTGCGCGTCCCATGCCGGAGAATGTCACGTACAGCTGCGGCGGTCTTGTGCTGAACACCGAAAGCCATCAGGCGCGGGTAAACGAACAACCGGTGGCACTTACCTTTAAGGAGTATGAGCTGCTGCGGCTGTTCTGCAGCCGGCCAGGACGTGCCTTTACCCGCGATGAGCTGCTGCAGCGCATCTGGGGATATGACTATGACGGCGAAAACCGTACGGTGGATGTGCACATCAAAACGCTCCGCACCAAGCTGGGAGCCTGCGGCGGGCTGATCGAAACGGTGCGCGGCGTGGGCTACCGGCTGCACATCGGCGAGTGATATTTCAAAAGAGCCGCTGCGCGTGTCCGCCGCGGCTCTTTACGTTGAAAGCAACGGAGAAGGATCATGACAAGACGCATTTTCAACTCCATATTGTTTGCCTGTCTCGGTGTGCTGCTGGTCAGCATGGTGCTGGCTATGAGCCTGCTGTACGCTCATTACGACACCCAGCTGCTGGAAGAGCTGCGCACGCGCACCTATTATATCAGCGAGGGTGTGGAAAGCGGCGGCATGGCGTATCTGGAAGCGCTGGACACCGGGGATGACCGTATTACACTGGTGGGCGCGGACGGCGAAGTGCTGTACGACAGCCATGCGGCGCCCTCCGATATGGACAACCATGCCGGTCGCGCTGAGATCGCAGCAGCCATGGCAGCCGGAAGCGGCGAAGCGGAACGGCGGTCGGATACCCGTGCAGAGAGGACCTGCTATTACGCGCTGCGGCTTTCTGACGGCAGCGTGCTGCGGCTTGCGGCGGCACAGTCCACGGTGTGGGCGCTGGTGGCAAGCCTTCTGCCTGTGTTTCTGTGTGCGGTGGTGTTTCTCTCCGTCATCTGTGCCGTTCTGGCAGACAGCTTCTCCCGTTCCATCATGAAGCCGATCGACCAGTTGGACCCCAAGCTGCCGCCCGATGTTGCCGATACCTACGAAGAACTGGCCCCGCTGGTGCAGCGGCTGCAGTCGCAGAACCGGCGCATTGCCCGACAGATGGAAGAACTGCGCCGCCGTCAAAAAGAGTTTGCCGTGGTGACCGACAACATGAGCGAGGGGCTGCTGCTGATCGACGCCAAGGCGGAGGTCCTGCTGTGCAACACCAGTATGGCGCACTTTTTTCACCGGCCCGGCGGCGCGGTGGGGCAGAATGTGCTGCTGCTCAACCGCAGCAGGCCGTTCCGGCACGCCATCAGCGAGGTTCTGGAAGGCCGCCACGCGCAGGCTGTGCTGTCGGTCAACGGCCGCCAGTTTGAGCTGATCGCCAACCCTGTTTTTGATGCGCAGGAAAAAAGCGGTACACATGCGCCGGAGGAGGCGCATACCGCGTTGACCGGCGCCGTGCTGCTGATGGTGGACGTGACCGAACGGGAGGAGCGCGAGCGACTGCGGCGGGAATTCACCGCCAATGTTTCCCACGAGCTGAAAACACCGCTTACCTCCATCTACGGCTCCTCCGGACTTCTGGCGGACGGCATCGTCCGCGAGGAGGATATTCCGGAGTTTGCCCGGGATATCCACGCGCAGGCGGCGCGTATGATCCGCCTTGTGGAGGATATTCTCCGGCTTTCGCAGATGGAGGCGGGAGAGATCGCGCTGCATAAGGAATCGGTGGATCTGCACGGCGTTGCGGTGCAGGTAGCTGCCGAGCTGGCCGAAGCCGCCCGCCGCGCGCAGGTGACGCTGACGGTGGAGGGAGGCTCCGCCATACTGCAGGGCGTACCGGCCATTCTGCACGAGCTGGTCGCCAACCTGTGCGACAACGCTGTAAAGTACAACCGTCCCGGCGGTACCGTGCAGGTGACGGTGGGCAGCGAAACGCTGACGGACGGTACGCTGTACCCGGTGCTGACGGTTAAGGATACCGGCATCGGCATACCGAAAGAGCACCATTCGCGCATTTTTGAACGGTTCTACCGGGTGGATAAAAGCCACTCCCGGCGCATCGGCGGCACAGGCCTCGGGCTTTCCATTGTAAAGCATGCGGTGCTGATGCACGGCGGAACGCTGTTTATGGAAAGCGAACCGGAGGTGGGGACGACCATCACCGTCCGGTTTGAGCGTGCGGCGGAGTGAGCCGGAATTTATTCCGGGATCCCCCAAAAACGGATACCCCGCGGGGCATATGCCGCAGCGCTTTTGTGAATTTTGCACGAACGCGGCGTAAAATGTTAAAACCAGGTTCAATCTGAAAGAAATTTGTGTCTGCAATATAAAATAGTTGTCGATTTTTTGTAAAAACTGTGTTATAATATTTACCATGGGCAAAAGTCAAATATTTAACAGGCTTTCATAAAGGAGTACGTTTTATGAACATACTTTCTCAGATCAAAGTACTGGAGCTGATCCTCGGGTTGGCGTTTTTCCTGTTCGGCATGCATGTCATGTCCTCCAATCTGGAGAAGATGGCCGGCGGCAAGCTGGAGCACATGCTGAAAAAAATGACCTCAAACCCCTTCATCAGCCTGATGCTGGGCGCCGCCATCACCATCGCGGTGCAGTCTTCCTCTGCGACCACTGTTATGCTGGTGGGTCTGGTCAACTCCGGCATCATGCAGTTTTCGCAGACTCTGCACGTCATCTTCGGCGCCAATATCGGCACCACGCTGACGTCGTGGATCCTCTCGCTTTCCAGCCTGAGCAGCGACAACTTCTTTGTCATGATGCTCAAGCCCAAGAACTTTTCTCCCATTGTGGCGCTGATCGGCGTGATCCTGCTGATGGCTGGCAAAACGGACAAGAAAAAGAGCATCGGCACCATCATGGTAGGCTTTGCCATTCTGATGTACGGCATGGAGTTCATGAGCGGCTCGGTCAAAGGCCTGGCGGATGTGCCGGAGTTCGGCGACCTGATGCTCAAGTTCCAGAACCCGCTGCTGGGCGTTCTGGTCGGTACGCTGTTCACGGCGCTTATTCAAAGCTCCGCCGCCTCCGTCGGTGTGCTGCAGGCTCTGGCACTGACCGGTGCGGTAACGTATAACATGGCGGTGCCCATCATCATGGGCCAGAACATCGGCACCTGCGTCACCGCCATGATCTCCGGCGTGGGCGCCAATGCCAACGCCAAGCGCGTGGCGGCCATCCACCTTTCGCTGAACGTCATCGGTACGGTGGTTCTGCTGTCGCTGTACTCTGCCGTGCGCGCGATCTTTACCTTCACGCTGGGCGACACCGCCATCGACGCCTTCGGCATCGCCGTTGTGCACACCATTTTCAATATTGCCATCACCGTTTTGCTGATGCCTTTCGGCAAGTGGATCCTCAAGCTGGCGACCGTTATGGTCAAGGACGACAAGAAGCCCGCCAAGCAGCCCGCGGTCCAGCTGGACGAGCGTCTGCTCCGTTCTCCCTCCATCGCCATCAACGAGTGTGACAGCTACACCGTGAAGATGTGCGCGCTGGCTGTGGAAACGCTGAACCTGTCCATTGACATGCTGAGCAATTATGACGAAAAGCTGGCGCAGAAGGTGCTGGACAACGAGGATATACTGGATAAGTACGAGGACAGCCTCGGCACTTATCTGGTCAGGCTGTCCGGTCAGTCCCTCTCCCGTGAGGACAGCCAGCGCATCTCCAAAATGCTGCACACCATCGGCGACTTCGAGCGTCTGGGCGACCACGCCGTCAACCTGCTGAAAACCGCGCAGGAGATGCATAACAAGCAGACCCAGTTCTCCGAGCAGGGCGGCCGCGAGATCACCGTGCTGACGGAGGCCATCCGCGAGATCCTGAGCATTACCAACAGCGCCTATGCTGCCAACGATGTGGCGATCTCCGGCCGAGTCGAGCCGCTGGAGCAGGTCATCGACGATCTGACCGCTATCGTCAAAAACAACCACATCCTCCGTCTGCAGGAGGGCAGCTGCACCATCGAGACCGGCTTCATCCTGTCCGACATTCTCAACAACTACGAGCGTATTTCCGATCACTGCTCCAACATCGCCGTGGCGATCATCGAGCTGGTGCACAACACCTTCGACACCCACCAGTACCTCAATCAGGTCAAAACCACCAGCGAGGAGTTCAGCGAGGTTTACGAGCAGTTCTCTGTCCGCTTCTCTTTGTAAGTTTATACAAACGCAATGCAGCGCAGGGTTGCCGTATACAGTGCGGCAACCCTGTTTTCTTTAGTTTTTTGTTTGAAAAAATAAAAAACACATCTTTTTGAGGCGCGAAAAATAAAGAGCACTGTGCAAAACGGAAAAAATATAAAAAAATCCTGCATGAACTTGTGGCATTTTGCATATTGCACACAAAACGCAAAAGTGGTAGAATTGCAACATCACAAAGACAGGAGGAAACGAACGATGACTGCTGCGATGAACGCCCGTAACCAGTACACAGCCGGTACGTCTTGTACTGCCCGGTTCGCTTCTTTCTGCTCTGCTTTTGAGATGTACTGCGTAAAGGGCACTGCTGCGGCAGTGTCCATTTTTGTTGAGCTATCCGTACTACTGTGCGCCATGCTGCACATTGTACGAATTTGCATGGTGCGAATTTTCAAGCGCGCTTCCAGACGCCTGTACAGTTAAGCTTGTGTGTAATTCAGTTGTATACTGAAAACCGGCTCGCTGTATATGGCGCAGCCGGTTTTTTGTATAGGTTCCCTGTGTGCTGTGCGTGTCCGGCCGGCATACGCAGACGCAGGGGAGGGAAGACGAAGGGCGCTTGCAGCTCTTCGCCGGGGAAAGAGATCATAGATCCAAAATCAAACAAATGAAGGAGATCTACCATGAAGAAGTTTTTTGCAATGATGATGGCCATCGTAATGTGCGTGGCCTGCATGACCGCTTGTTCCGCCCCTGCCGGTTCCGCTAATACCGGCGACGGCAGCACCATTACCATTGGTGGCGTCGGCCCCCTGACCGGCGACTACGCCAACTACGGCATCTCCGTCCGCAACGGTATGGCTCAGGCTGTTGAAGAGATCAACGCCAACGGCGGTATCAACGGCATGACTGTCGTTCTGGACTTCCAGGACTCCGCTGCTGATCCCGACTCCGCTGTTGCCGCTTACGGCAAGCTGATGGATAACGGCATAAACGTCTTCACCGGCGGCGTGCTGTCCGGCGAGACTGCTTCCACCGTGGCCGCTGCCCGCGAGGACGGCATCGCCATCGTCACCCCCACCGCTACCGCTGACGCTGCCATCGAAGGCAACTCCAACGCTTTCCGCGTCTGCTTCACCGACTCCTCTCAGGGTCTGGCTTCCGCCGATTACATCGCCGACAACAATATGGCTGACAAGGTCGCCGTTTTCTACCAGAGCGATATCGACTACTCCGCCGGCCTGTTCGAGAACTTCAAAACTCAGTGTGATGTGCGTGGCGTAGAGATCGTTGAGGTCCAGACCTTCACCTCTGACTCTGCCACCGACTTCTCCACCCAGATCAACGCCATCGCAGACTGCGGTGTCAGCCTGGTCTACATCCCCATCTACGCTGCCGAGGCTTCCACCTTCCTGACGCAGGCTCAGGGCAAGCTGGATGGCAAGATCTTCTTTGGCTGTGACGGTCTGGACGGCATTCTGGGCAAGGTTTCCGATCCCGCCATCGCTGAGAACGTTCTGATGCTGACTCCCTTCGCCGCCGACTCCACCGAGGCCGACGTTCAGGCTTTCGTTTCCGATTACAAGGCTGCTTACGGTGCTACTCCCGACCAGTTTGCCGCTTCCGGTTACGACACCATCTACGCCATCAAGGCCGCTGTTGAGACTGCTGATGTCACCAGCGCTGACGCTGACTTCAGCAGCAAGGTCGTTGCCGCTATGACCACCATCGAGGTGGACGGCGTCACCGGTACCATGACCTGGGGCGAGAACGGCGAGACCACCAAGGCTGCTCAGGCCATGATCATCCATGACGGCGTTGCTTCTCTGTACGCTGCCGGCTGATCCTTTTGCGAAAGCTCACCCGCGCAATCTTTTATAGTCTTTAATAATATGTAACTTCACATTTTGCGGATCATCTGTTATAATAGCGGATGAACCCCAAAGACCGGCCATCCTTCCGGGCGGCTTCTGCCGCCCGGAAGGAATCTTTGTTTGTTGCCGGTTGCATATTTTACCAACGACGCGCCGTTCTGGCGCAGCAAAGAAAAGGACTTGGCTTATGACACACTTTTTTCAAACGCTTATAAGCGGCCTGAGCCTTGGCAGTATCTACGCGCTGATCGCGCTGGGCTACACCATGGTTTACGGCATCGCGAAAATGTTGAACTTCGCTCACGGCGACATCATCATGGTCGGCGCATATGCTGCCATCGTGGCGGTATTCCAGATGAAACTGCCGGGTCTGGTAGCTGTTGTAGTGGCGGTGGCAGTGTGTACTTTGCTGGGTGTGACCGTAGAGTTTCTGGCTTACAAACCGCTGCGTCAGTCTCCGCCGCTCACCGTGCTGATCACGGCCATCGGCGTCAGCTATTTCCTGCAGAATGTCTCCCTGCTGATCTTCGGCAGCGAGCAGATGGCTTCTCCGGTGATCATGGATCTTCCTGCCATCAAAATCGGCAGTGTGCAGGTGGACGGTATCACCTGGGGCACGCTGGCGGTGACCTGTGTCATCATGGTCGGTCTGACCCTGTTCATCAACAAAACCAAGATGGGCAAGGCCATGCGTGCTGTTTCCGAGGATAAGGGCGCGGCCGAGCTGATGGGCATCAGCGTCAACAAGACCATCACCACCACCTTTGCCATCGGCAGCGCACTGGCTGCTATCGCCAGTATTTTCTACGGCTCGGCCTATGTGTACATCCGTCCCACCACCGGCGCAATGCCCGGCATCAAGGCCTTTACCGCTGCTGTTTTCGGCGGCATCGGCTCCATTCCCGGCGCCATGCTGGGCGGTATTCTGCTGGGCGTGATCGAGCAGTTTGCCAAGGCGTACGTTTCCACCCTGTGGTCCGACGCCATCGTGTTCGGCGTGCTGGTCTTGGTACTGATCGTAAAGCCCACCGGTCTGTTGGGCAAAAAGATCAGCGAGAAGGTGTGAGTTTATGGAAAAGAAAAACGCATTTACAAAGACGCTCAAGCGTCTGGCTACAAAAAAGAACCCGCTCACCGTCGGCATGGTTGCCGTGCTGTATGCGGTGGTGGCTTACCTTGTTTATTCCGGAAATGCGAGCCGTCAGCTCTCCAATATGCTGATCTCCGTTTCCTGCTATATCGTTATGGCGGTCTCGCTGAACCTGGTCGTCGGCCTGCTGGGCGAGCTGTCGCTGGGTCATGCCAGCTTTGTTTCGGTGGGTCTGTTCACCGGCTGTAAGCTGGCTGTTACGCTGGCCGAGGCTGTTCCCGGTCTGCCGGTCTGGGTGCGTCTGCCGCTGGCCATGGTGTTCGGCGGTCTGATGGCCGCTGCCGCCGGTTTTGTGGTCGGCCTGCCCGCACTGCGTCTGAAGGGCGACTATCTGGCCATCGTTACGCTGGCCTGCGGCGAGATCATCAAAAGCATCATCACCAACCTGAAGGTTTTCGGCGGTGCGCTGGGCCTTTCCACCGGCCCCATCTACTCCAACACCAAGACTCTGCTGCCGTTTGCCATCGTTCTGGTGTTCCTCACCATGCTGCTGATGATGAACCTGAAAAAGTCCCGCTACGGCCGTGCCATCATGGCTGTGCGCGACAACCGCATCGCGGCGGAATCCTGCGGCGTCAACGTCACCTATTACAAGCTGATCGTGTTTGTTGTTGCGGCGTTCTTTGCCGGTGCGGCCGGTGCCCTGTATGGCCATAACTACGCCAACATCAAGGCTGCCACGTTTGACTACAACATGTCCATCGAGATCCTTGTCATCGTCGTTCTGGGCGGTATGGGCTCGGTGCGCGGCTCCATCATTGCCGCTATCGTGCTGCGAGCGCTGCCCGAAATGCTGCGTGAGTTCTCCGATTACCGCATGCTGGTGTACTCCATCGTGCTGATCGCCATCATGCTGCTGAACGCTTCGCCCCGCTTCCAGGAGCTGAAGGGCCATCTTACCATCAAAAACATCATTGCCGAGCTGAAAAAAGGCAAGCGGCCGGCGCAGGCTGCAAATACCGCAGGAGGTGAAGAGAAATGAGTCAGATCGATAAGAACTCTTCCCGTCTGGTACCGTACCCCAGCGGTGCACTGGTGCCGGAGCGTGACCTGCACGCCATGCCCGTACTGGAAGTGCGTCACCTTGGTATCGACTTTGGCGGTCTGACCGCTGTGGATGACTTTTCCGTAACGGTCGGCGCAACCGAGATCGCCGGCCTGATCGGCCCCAACGGCGCAGGTAAGACCACCGTATTCAACCTGCTGACCAACGTGTACCAGCCCACCCGCGGCAACATCATGCTCAACGGCTATTCCACCGCGGGCAAAAGCACCCATCAGGTGAGCAAAATGGGCATTGCCCGTACCTTCCAGAACATCCGTCTGTTCTCCAATATGTCGGTGCTGGACAACGTCAAGGTGGGCATGCACAATCACATCAATGAAAATCTGCTGGCGGCGGCTTTCCATGGCTTCGGCTATGGCAAGGCGGAAAAAGCCGCTACGGATACCGCTATGGAGCTGCTGGATTTCTTCCATCTGGCAGATCTGGCCAAGGCGCCTGCGGGCAGCCTGCCCTACGGTGCACAGCGCCGTCTGGAGATCGTGCGCGCTATGGCCTCCCAGCCCCGTCTGCTGCTGCTGGATGAGCCTGCCGCCGGTATGAACCCCTCCGAAACCCACGAGCTGATGGAAAACATCCGTCGCATCCGTGACACCTTCCACATCGCCATCATGCT
>CAZYRD010000062.1:0-12146 GCA_964649475.1 uncultured Faecalibacterium sp. | reverse complement strand
TTGTAGAAAAATGCCCAGAACAGATTCTGCTTGATGTTGCGCAGCGTTGCCCGACTGAGCCGTATGGCCGTGCCGACATCACGAAGGTCATTTTTAACCAACACCACATCCGCACTTTCCAAAGCGATATCCGAACCGGCGCCGATCGCAATACCGACATCCGCCTGCGCCAGCGCCGGCGCATCGTTAACACCATCGCCCACCATTGCCACGCGCTTGCCCGCCTGCTGCAGCTTTTGCACATGAAGCGCTTTCTCCTGCGGAAGCACCTGCGAGATCACCGTGTCAACACCGACCTCCGACGCTATTGCCTGCGCCGTCAGCTCGTTGTCACCGGTGAGCATCACCACTTCCAGACCGAGCTTGCGGAAATCCTCCACAGCTTGCACACTGGTATCTTTGATCACGTCCGCCACGGCGATCAGACCAAGCGGACGGCGAGCGCTGGCAAAATACAAAGGTGTTTTTCCCTGCTGTGCCAGCTTCTGTCCCTGTTCTGCAAGCGCACCGAGCTCAATGCCGTTTTCCTGCATCAGCTGACGGTTGCCGCCAACGTAGATGTGACTGCCGATCGTCGCTTTTGCGCCTTTGCCAAACATCGCTTCAAAAGCGGTGGTCTCCACCAGCGGGATCTCCTCCGCTTTTGCTTTTTCCACCACCGTACGGGCCAGCGGATGCTCACTGTTCTGCTCCAGCGAAGCCGCCATGCACAAAAATTCTTTTCGGTCAAGACCCTCGCTTACCACGATATCCGTCACCTGCGGACGGCCCTGCGTGATGGTGCCGGTCTTGTCCAATACAACGGTATCCAACTGATGCGCCCGTTCCAGTGCCTGCGCAGATTTGAACAACACGCCAAATTCCGCACCTTTGCCCGTCCCCACCATGATCGCCACAGGCGTAGCCAGCCCCAGTGCACACGGACAGCTTATGACAAGAACCGAGATCGCCATATTCATGGCAAAAGCAAATCCTTCGCCAAGCAGCAGCCATATTGCCCCGGTTACCAATGCAATGCACATAACCGCCGGGACAAATACGCCTGCAACCTTATCTGCCAGGCGGGCAATGGGCGCTTTGGTCGCCCCTGCTTCCTCCACAAGACGGATGATCTGGGAAAGGGTTGTATCGCCGCCGACACGGGTCGCTCTGAAACGGATCGTTCCGTTCTGGTTGAGCGTTGCACTCAAAACCTGATCACCGGCCATCTTTTCCACCGGAATGCTTTCGCCTGTCACAACCGACTCGTCCACCGTGCATTCCCCCTGAATGATCACGCCATCCACAGGGATACGCATTCCCGGCCGCACCATGACGATATCATCCACATGAAGTGCTTCTGCCGGGATCTCCTCGATCTCCTCTCCGCGTACAACCAGTGCGGTTTCCGCCGAAAGGCTCATCAGCTTTTCGATCGCCGCACCCGTTTTGCCACGCGACTTCGTTTCGAAATACTTTCCAAGCGAGATGAGCGTCAGGATCATAGCTGCAGATTCAAAATAGATATCCATTGCCGCAGCATGCGCCGTATGCATGTCCAAACGCCCCGCAGCCGCGCAGGCTGTAAAAATCTGTACCAAGCCGTACACGAATGCCGCACCGGAACCAACGGCAATCAGACTATCCATATTGGGCGCCCTGTGCCACAGCGTTTTAAAGCCCACCTTAAAATAGCGAATATTGATGGCAATAACCGGAATGGTAAGCAGCAGCTGCAGCAGCGCCAGTACCAGACTGTTTTCCTCTCCAACCAAAAAAGAAGGGAGAGGCCACCCCAGCATATGCCCCATGCAGATATAGAACAGCGGCACCAGAAATACGATCGACCAAACCAGCCGGACACGCATGCCTTCCAGTTCCCGCTGCATCGCCGCAGACGGGCTCTGTTTTACCGAAGCCGCCCCGGTCTTGTTCATCGGGCGTTCAATCTGCGCATGATACCCCGCATTTTCCACGGCTTTTTCAATCACTTCCGGCGTCACACGATCATCACTTACCGTAACATTCAACGTATTTGTCAGCAGACTGACCGAGACATCCTCCGTACCAGGCAACGCGCATACTGCTTTTTCAACATGAGAACTGCAAGCTGCACAGGTCATTCCTGTCACCTGAAATTTCATTCTTTCCTTTGCCACATCCATCCTCCTTCGAATTTTATCAGTTAGCAGCAAGTAACTCTTAAAACATTCTATCATGTTCCCTATTTTTTGTAAAGGATTTACCGATGACAATTCATTCTCGTGACAAGATTATACAAAACAAAACCGCCCCGATGTCTCATCACCAGGGCGGTCTTTCGTTATTGTTCCTGTGGGATCAGCAGCTGCATATTGTTTTTGAGGACCTCTCCTTCCATACCCGCAAGCGAAGCAATCGCAGCCGGCGACGCATGGTAACGTTTTGCGATATCAAAAACGGCTTCCCCCTCAGCGGCATAGTAGACACGCAGCGCCACCTCATTTTCTTTTTCAAGCGGCTGCTTGCAGGTCACGCTCTCCACAAGCCGGCTTCGATGCTTGCAGCACAAAAAGCCCTGTACCCGCAGCACGGTCTCCACAACTGCCATATTTCCTTTTTGCATTATCTGTACATTCTGGCAATCCGCCGTCAAGCCGGCTGTCAGTTCATCCGGCTTGAATTCAAGCCGCTTAGGCAAAACGTATTCGCCGGTTTTATCGTAGCAATCGATCTCACCAAGGGGATTTTTGCAAAATAAATGTGCCGTTGTCTTACCGCGTATCACCGTTCTTTCGCCTTCCGGCAAAAGATCCGGTGTACCGCATTCCACCAGACACTGTATCACTTCAAGCGAATCATCCGGAAGCGCTCCCTCAATCGAAACGCTCACATCATTCGAAACGGTTTCCAGCAAAGCGTCTGTTACGATTTCATTGTATACCGTTTCGGTCTGATACAAAGTGGAAAAACAATCCCCCACACCGATAAATTCAGCCGCACGTACGGCCCGTACCGTCATCAGGCAGGTACATGAAAGCTTCGTGGCGTTTTCTCCCGCCTCCTCTTCAAAAACCGCACAGCCAACCGGCTCGAAAACCGCCTGACACTCAAAATCCTCTGCCGCCTGTTCCATTTCCACCACCTGATTGAACGGCAGCACAACCTCCCGACTCTGAAGATTTTTCGATTCGGCCGTCCGGTACAGTATCTCGATCCTTGCCTCTCCCTTTACAATCGCCTTTCCAGCGGCAATACGGGCATCCTGTGCACGATAAAAGGTACGCATGTGCAGGATCTGCTCCGGAGGCTGTTCAAAGTGAAAACTCTCCTCCAGTGTAAACTGTTTTTCCCGGGAAGCGTACAGCTGTACCATAGGAACCGCCACATGCTTTTGCTGAATTCCCTCTTCTGCCAGAGCTGTGATAAGCTCCTGCTCCGTTCCGCCGAAAATGCGCACCTGCAGATTGTATGCACCGTGCAGATCCAGCCGGCGCTGACTCACCGCCCGACAGTTGACATACTGTACTTCGCCGGACATGCCGAGCATGCGAACCTGTACATCCTCCGAGCCTTTTACATCCTGTTGTTTGGAGAAGGCCACTTTCTGTTCGACCGTACAAGGGTTTTGGTCCTCCCCCTGATAGAACACTTCCACACGGAAGTACCCTTCCACCAAAAGATGGCCGGCCTGCAGTTGTTTTTGCAGAATAACTCGATGAACCACTGTTTTTACAATTTTGAATACCGCCGGCAGGTAATCCGGGATCAGAATCTCTGTTTCGATCGGAATTTCCATTGGTACGTCGTTCAAAACGCCCATGGTGTGGATCGTATCACGATATATTTTCAGATCCATGCAACGCCTCCGTTCCTTCCCTGTTTTACCACATACATATGCGGCAAAAAAACGGCTTATTCCGCATAAAAAAGACGCCAGTGCATCCACTGACGTCTTTTTCTTATTGTTTACTCTCCTTTTCGGAGGCCGAAAAGGATACGCAGCAGGCCTCTGATTGCCTTTGGACTTTTTACCACCACGATCTGCATCTGTCACAACCTCCCTTTCACCGGCAGCATATCGCCTGAAACGGTCTGTTGCACCAGATTATGCAGAAAACACGCAGCTGGTTCTCAGTCCTCCCAATCTTTACGCTCTTTTGCCTGCTCATACATCATTTGATAACTTTGATAACGGCTTTGCGCGATCTTACCCTCTTCTACCGCTTGACGTACAGCACATCCTTTTTCACAGGTATGCGAGCAGCCGGTAAACCGACACTGCAGCAGATAGGGTTCCATTTCGGGAAACGCATATTGCAGATTTTCCTTCGGGATAGGTGCCGCACGTTCAAGGTCCAGACTGGAAAATCCGGGAGTATCGGCAATCAGCCCCCCACACGCCTCAAACAGTTCGACCTGTCGGGTCGTGTGCCGGCCGCGGCCCAGCTTTTTGCTTATTTCACCGGTTTCCAGCTGTACGCCCGGAAGAACCGCATTAAGCAAAGTAGATTTGCCAACACCGGAATTGCCGCAGAACACACAGACATTTCCTGCAATGCAGCTGCGGATCTCCTCAACGCCTTCCCCTGTAGCCGCATTGGCTTCAATGGCAGGTATTCCGCTCTCCCGGTACAACCGTGCCAGATCGGCGCCATCACACAGATCCGTTTTGGTAACGACCAGCACGACCCGTGCACCTTTATCGATTGCAATAGTCAACAGCTGATCGATCACTCGCGTACTGGGAACGGGCTGGGTCGTGCTGACAATAAGGAAAAATACATCCACATTGGCAACTGCGGGGCGAACAAAACTGTTCTTTCTTTCGCGGATTCCGGAAATGATCCAGCTTCCATCCTGTTCTTCCAGATCCACCACATCGCCTGGAAGCGGGGTCACGCCCCGTTTGCGGAAGATTCCTTTTGCTTTCGTTTCCAGCAGACCCGCAGCTGTCTTGACGTAATAGAAGCCGGCAATTCCTTTGATGATTACATTTTCAAACGAACGCTCCATGATTCACCCAATGTACTTGTATTGCTTTCGTGTTATTCTCCCGCACCCTGTCCGGTATCAGAACCGGAATTTCCTGCAGAAGAACCGTCAGAGGCCGAATTATCCGGCGCAGAAGGAGCTGCGCTGGAAGCTGCCGAACTGGTTTCAGAGGAACTTGGCGCGGTCGGTTCTTCGGAAGACGCCGGCGCACTGGACGCAGAAGGTGTGCTGGATGCAGGCTGCGAACTCGACTCCGGAGACGAACTGGACGTCGGCTGAGAAGATGAACTGTCTGCCGGCTTGCTGGAAGAGTCGCTTTCCGGTTCCGAAGCTGCGATATTATGCTTACACTTGGTGTTTTTGCTGTTGTGATCTTCACCCGCAGTACAGGTACAATCCGACGGACGATCAGCGCTCTTAACTGTCAAAGTAATTTCGGTATCCGCAGAGATCTTATATTCCTTGTTGTTGATCGTTACCTTTTCGTGGGATTCAATACTTTCAACGGTAAATTTGAACGACTGCTTCTCTCCGCCGCCCTTTGTCGTATAGGTCTTTTTACCATACTTGATTTTCTGACCATTCAGGATCTCGTCACCGTCTTCCGCTTCCAGTGTGACCTTGACCTCCCATTCCTTGGTCACATAACCAAGGCTTGTGGAAATGCTGATGGACGAACCGGTATATACCTTGGTCTCCGGTTGAACAGACTGTTCCAGAACTGTTCCGGCAGGCAAGTCGCTCTCCACTTCCGTTACTGTGCCCAGCGTCAGCGTATACTGATTCAGCAGCTTTTTCGCTTCCTCCGCATTGGCCAGACCAACCAGATTGGGCACGGTGCGCATATTATCCACTTTTTCCGCACTGACATACACCTTGACCTGCTGGCCGGTGCTCAGCTGCGTATTTGCTTCCGGATCGGTACGGATAACCTGCCCGATAGGCACCTCGCTTCCGGTCTCGTAGTTGACCATTACACTGAGGTCGAGAGCCGTCAAAGTCTCAACGGCTTCTTCCTTGGTGTAACTCACCACATCGGGCACCATAACAATCTGAACGCCCTTACTAACGCGCAGAATGACCTCATGGCCTTCTTTGACGACCTTGCCGCCTTTGGGGCTTTGGTCGTACACATCACCCGCTTCGTGGTCGGTACGGTATGCCTCTTTTACTGTAAAGATGAACTGGGATGTGTATTCTTTATTATCCAGAATTTCATCTACTGTCATACCGACAAAATTCGGAAGCTCCACATCCGCTCTGTTCTCAAACAGCGTATTACCGCTGAAGTGGAAGATCATGTACACCAGAATCGCCGACCCCAGCAAAAAAGCAAACGCCATACCTGCCAAAACCGGCAAAATGTAGTGCGACAAACCTTTTTTCTTCTTTTTCTTTGGTGCGGCTTCTGCCGGAGCTTTTGCTGTTTTCGGTTTCTGTGTATCTTTCACTGCGTCCATATACCTCGTCGGCGTATTGTTCATATACTGGTATGCAAACTGGATGCTCGGATTTTCTTTGAAACGTGCAATATCCTCCAACATCTCCTGAGCCGAAGCATACCGCTTAGAGGGATCCTTTTCCATAGCCCGGTGAACAATTTCCACCAGGCCGTCGGGAATATCATCGTTCAGCTCCTTCAACGGACGGGGAGCTTCCGAAATCTGCTTGATAGCAACAGCCACATTGCTTTCACCATCAAACGGCAGACTGCCGGAAAGCATTTCGTACATCATAATGCCTACGGAATACAGATCCGACTTTGCGTCCGTCACATCACCACGCGCCTGTTCCGGACTGATGTAATGAACGGAACCCATTGCCTTATCCGTCGCCGTATGCACCCCGCTGCGCGAAAACCGTGCAATTCCGAAATCCATCACCTTGATGGAACCATCCTGCAGCAGCATGATGTTCTGCGGCTTGATATCCCGATGCACAATGCCGTGCTCATGTGCATGCTGCAACGCCTGCAGCGTCTCTTCCGCAAACTTAACGGTTTCTTTCCAAGTCAGTTTGCCGCCGTTATCCATCATGAAACACTTCAGGTCCACACCCTCAATCAGTTCCATAACAATAAACTGCGTTTTATCCCAGACACTGACGTCGAAAACACGCACAATATTCGGATGATCCAGCATCGAGATCGCCCGGGATTCGTTTTTGAATCGCTGTACGATCTCATCGTTATCCATAAACTGTTCCTTCAGAACCTTTACGGCAACAATTTTTCCGGTGGCAAGATCCTGTGCACGATAGACCTGCGCCATACCGCCGCTACCAATTTCTTCAAGCAGCACATAGCGGCCGTCCAGCTTCTTTCCTATAAACTGATCCATTTTCAGAGACCGTCCCTTCCTGAAGTCTTGCCCGCCAATTCCCCATTTGATACAAAAACTTAACACTTAATGGGGCAGCGGCTATCTTTAAACCGTCGAAAGCAGCACGACGGTTGTGTTATCCTGTTCATCCTGCCGCAAAACAGCCTCAACCAACTGCTCTGCTGTATCATAAAACGGTGCTGAATGCAAAATCCCTTCGATTTCAGACTGGGCCAGCGCATTGGTCAGGCCGTCCGTACAAAGAAGAAAAGCATCCTCCGCCTGAATCTCAAACTGATAAACATCCACCTCAATTTCCGGTTGGATACCAACTGCACGCGTGATCACATTTTTGCGCGGATGGTGCTCCGCCTCCTGCTGCGAAAGCATGCCCTTATCTACAAGCTCCTGCACCATGGAGTGATCTCTGGTCAATTGATGAAGTGCTCCATCACGGTACAGATACGCGCGGGAATCGCCGACAGCTGCGATGCATCCCCTGTCGTTTGTGATCATAGCCAAAACAATCGTCGTACCCATCCCCTGCAAAGCGGGATCCTGCTGCGCAGTCAGGAACACACGACGGTTCGCCTCTTCCACGATTTCCACGGCGGCCTCGGCAAGTTCCTGCGGCGTTTTTTCCGCCACGTGTAAAGTCATGCACCGGTCTTCCACCGCGGCAACCGCCAGCGAGCTGGCAACACTGCCGCCGTTGGCGCCGCCCATACCGTCACAGACGACCGCCCATGCACAATTTTTCCCCTGTACGGAAGCTCTGTAATCATCCTGATTTTCGCTTCGCACCTTACCGACATCGGTCCTTGCTGCTATACGCATAAAACGGTCACCTCCTTCTATAAATAAATTATCCTTCTCTCTGCATTTCTTCGCGCCGGAGCTGTCCGCATGCGGCACTGATATCCGTACCCAACCGACGGCGGATGGTTGCATTGACACCGCGTTCTTCCAGCAACTTCTGGAACCGCTGTACATTTTTGGCATCCGTCGCAGAATACGGTGATCCATCCACCGGATTGATGGGGATCAGATTCACATGCGCACCCATGCCCTTGATCAGCGCTGCCAGCTCATCGGCATGCTGCGGAGCATCGTTAACGCCCTTTACCATGGAATATTCAAAGCTGATGCGGCGTCCCGTTGTCTTTTGATAGCGACGGCAGGCTGCGATCAGCGGTTTGACCGGATAACTGTCATTGACCGGCATCATGCTGCTGCGCAGCTCATCATTGGGCGCATGCAGCGAAACCGAAAGTGTCAGCTGCAGTTTTTCCTCCGCCAGTTTATCGATCATAGGAACAAGGCCACAGGTGGAAAGGCTGATATTGCGCATTCCGATACAAAGGCCTTCCTGGGAAGTAATGATACGCAGAAACGCCATCACATGGTCGTAATTATCCAGCGGTTCGCCGATGCCCATCAACACAATGTGCGAAATACGGGTATCGGTATCAGCCTGCGCCGCATACACCTCGGCGCAGATCTCGCCTGCCGTCAGATTGCGGACACGCCCCGCCTGCGTGGAAGCACAAAAACGGCACCCCATGCGGCATCCCACCTGCGTGGAAATGCATATCGTTGCGCCGTATTCATAAAACATCAAAACGCTTTCGATACAGTTGCCGT
Source organism: uncultured Faecalibacterium sp. (assembly GCA_964649475.1). GTDB lineage: Bacteria > Bacillota > Clostridia > Oscillospirales > Ruminococcaceae > UBA1762. Next base: position 3,228 of record CAZYRD010000062.1, on the reverse strand, counting down.
CCGCCAGACGAAACAGGTATTTTACCGTTCCATCTTTGGAAACCTGCCTGCGTGCAACGCTGACGGAATCGATCACATAGTTTTCATCCAGCCAGCTTTGCATGTTTTTGGGAAGATTGGTCATTTCGGAAAAGGCCGCCACACGATGCTGATGCAGCCACCCGTACACCTGCTTTGCCCGAAACGCCGGAAACCCCGCCTGCTTAAGCTCTTCGCTTAAACGGGACAGAGTCATGGAAGATATGCTTGTTTTGCTCATCCTATCTCCATAGTATATCATACTTTTCTGAGTTTGGCTATATAAAATCCGTCGTTTGCACCCGCAGCCGGCAGAATCACCGTTCCGACAGTCCGCTGCAAACACGGAACATTCTCCACCGCCACCGGTTCATTGCGATACTCCGGATTTTCCTGTAAAAAGCGCTCTGTTATGCGCTCATTCTCCGCAGGATCCAGACTGCAGGTGGAATAGACGATCCGCCCGCCGGTACGCACATAGCGTGCAGCCGTTTCGAGGATCTTCAATTGAATTTTCGTAAGCTCATCCCTGCTTTTTTCCAGATCCTTATAACGAATATCCGGCTTTTTGGAAAGTGTTCCCGTACCGGAACACGGCACATCACACAGCACACCATCCGCAGCCGGCATTGTTTCATCCCAAACCGACGCGTCGGCACAGCGCACCTGCGCAATGGCAATACCACAGCGCTGCAGCTGCTTTTCCAGAAGACCGACCCGGTTTTTCTGATACTCACCGCAGATAAGCTTGCCGCAATTCTCCATCTGCTGCGCCATAGTGACACTTTTACCGCCCGGTGCCGCACAAAGATCCAGAATCGTTTCCTCCGGTTTGGCTTCCATCGTCAGCGCTGCCAGCTGGCTTCCAACGCCCTGCACATGAAACAACCCCTGCTCGAAAGCCTTTGTCGCAGCAAGATTACCGCCCTGCGGCAGCACAACCGAATCCTTCAATGGTCCCGGTTGCGCAGAAAGCCCTTCCTGCCGCAGCTGTTCCATCAGCTCCCCAGCATTTATCAGCAAAGTGTTGACGCGCAGGATCACCGGTGCAGGCTGCTCGAAAGCGGATAGGATCCGCTCAGCTTCTTCGCCATATTCGCAGCGAAGCATTGCCGCTATGGAGTCGGATACGTTATACATAACACCAAGCCGCTCATTTTCACCCGTAAAGCCAAGTTGCTTTACATCTGCTGCAGCAGCTTTTCGAAGCACAGCATTGACCATGCCACCGGCGGATGTTTTGCCGAATTTTCGCGTAAGCTCCACCGAAGCATTGACCGCCGCATAAACCGGTACGCTTTCCATATAACGGCATTGATACAGGCCGCTGCGCAAAATGGCACGTACCGAGGCATCCAGTTTTGCGCATGGTTTTTTCAGGAAAAGATCCAGCAAAGCATCCAGCAGACGTTGTTTTTCCAGCGTACCATAAACGAGTGCGCTGACAAACTGTTTGTCACGCACATCCAGCGTTTCTTTTTCCAGTGCCGCCTTCAGAACAAGGTTGGAATAGCCCTGTTCTTCGCACCGGACCAGAAGCTTTACTGCCAGAACACGCGTCTTGTCCATGCTGTCTCCTTTCCAAAAATTTTTGCAGAATTATTCGATTACATCACCAACGGTGAAGCGACGGCCCATCGCCCAGACCTCGCCGCTCATGGGCCGGCTTCCTTCCGGAACGACTTCTTCAAGGCACAACGCACCGCTGCCGCAGGCCACCACTAGCGGCTTTAAACTTAATACGCTGCCGGGCACCCCGTTTTCTTCACGCAGCGTGGAACGCAGCACCTTGACCCGCTTGCCGCCGCACACAAAACTTGCCACCGGCCACGGATTCATACCGCGGATATGATTGTGCAGCTTCTGCGCATCTGCCGTAAAATCAAACGCAGCCATTTCTTTCGTCAGCGGAGGCGCCAGCGTAGCCGCGGCATGATCCTGCTGCACGGGTACGACTTCACCTTTTCCGATAGCGTCGATCGTTTCGCACAGTGTCTGCGCGCCAAGAGAACTGATGCGTTCAAACAGCTCGCCCGAGGTTTCGTTTTCACCAATGGTCACCGGCGCTACACGCAGAATGTCGCCAGTATCGATCCCTTCGTCCATCTGCATGATCGTCACGCCGGTTTCTTTTTCGCCGTTCAGCACCGACCACTGCACCGGCGCAGAGCCACGGTATTTGGGCAGCAGCGACACATGCAGATTGATGCAGCCGTATTTGGGCAGCTTCAGTACCGAAAGCGGTAAAATGCGGCCGTACGCCACCACTACAATAAGATCAGGCGACAGCTGCTGCAAAATTTCATCCGCACTGCCGTCCCGCAGTGTTTTAGGCTGCCAGACCGGAATATCATGCTCCCGTGCGACCAGCTTTACCGGCGGCGCAGTCATGATCTGCTTGCGCCCTACCGGTTTGTCCTCGCGGGTAAATACACCGCAGACGTCATGTCCGGCAGCGATCACCGCACTCAGAGACTGCGCAGCAATATCCGGCGTACCCATAAAGACGATGCGCATTATTCATCATCCTCCATATAGGCTTCGCCCAGATCGACTATGGTAATACCATCCAGATGATTGCATTCATGGCAAACACAGCGTGCGTTGATGCCTTCGACCGTACGGGTATACCACGCGCCGGTGCGGTCCTGCGCCTTGAAGGTCACACGGGCGGGACGGGCGATCTCGACGCCTTTGCCTGGAAAGGACAGGCAGCCTTCGGCACCGACGACCTCGCCTTCCATGGAAAGGATCTCCGGGTTGACAAGCTCAAGAAAATTACCGATCAGCTTGCCGTTTTCATCCTCGTGCTCGCCTTCTTCATCAATTTCCAGCACGATGCACAGCCGGCGCAGCATGCCGACCTGAGGGCCGGCCAGACCAAGGCCGTCTGCCTTGATCAGAGTCTCCTTCATATCGTCCAGCAGCGCGGCCAGACGTGCATCAAAATTCGTTACAGGGCGGCAGACCTTTTTCAGAATGGGGTCGCCTTCCAATACAATGTTTCTCAAAGCCATATTGACACAGCCTCCTTATTTCATAACAGCAAAACTGCCTGTAAGATCAATTATCGTCGGAATGGAAATCAAAACTGAGCGATATTCTGGATGCCAGCGGCAGTTCCAGAAAAGCTGCAGCCGTCTGCCGCAACAGCCGGCGAAAGCTTTCATCGTTGCGGCATTTCAGCATAAGCTTATATCGGTAACGGTC
>CAZYRD010000061.1:9939-12174 GCA_964649475.1 uncultured Faecalibacterium sp. | reverse complement strand
TACACGACGGGGTCGATGCGGTAAATATCCCGCAGCAGTTCAAAGGAATCAATGGCGGGAACATCCCACCACAGCTGTGACCGCTGCCCGAAAACAACGCCGATGTTTGCCACGTGATCCCTGCGCTGTTTCCACGGGACCCTTCCGTCGATGACGCATTCGCCTGCATCCGGGGTAAGTATACCGCTCATCACTTTGATGGTGGTGGATTTTCCGGCGCCGTTGGGGCCGATGTAACCCACCATGCCACCGTCCGGTATGGTGAAGGAGATATCCTTCAAGGCCTGTACATAGGTGTATTCCCGTCGGAACAACGCCTTTACAGCTTCGCTCATACCGGCGTTTCGCTTTGCTACGCGAAATGTTTTTTCAATGTGCTTCAATTCGATCATTCTGGTACCCTCCGTTGGCGCAAAGACCCCGCACCGGGCCGCCGCTGTTTTTGTTGCCTGCATAATGCTGGTGGAAGCGCATTTTTGCAGAAAGATAAAAACAACCCGACAGGAGTTCCTCGCATGAGTGGATGCCGGAAAACGCCTTTCAAAGCACGGGAAAAGACGTTTTCGGCGCGGAGAATAATGACGGGAGAATTAGTATAGTGTTTTTTACAAGAAATGTCAATCCTGTTTTTCAATTTTATAAAATACAGACAAATGTTTCTCTTTTTTAACTTTACAATAACCACAAAATGGTGTACACTTGTGTTCGTGGGCCGTTCCACTCCAACCCAGCGAGGAAGTATTATGGAAAAAACAAAAAGCAGAACAAAAACCAGGCTGTTGCTGCAGTTTCTGCGCGGCAGCAAGCGGTATTTCTGCGTGGGGGCTCTGGCAACGATCGCCGTGACGCTGCTGGATATGCTCACCCCCCAGATCATCCGCGTGACCATCGATTCGGTTCTGGACGATCAGGCGATGAACTTACCCGGCTTCGCTGTTGATCTTCTGAATCTCATCGGCGGTCGAGAATTTTTGCGCACCCATCTGTGGTGGGCAGCCGCAGCCATATTGATCGTGGCAGGACTTTCAGCCGTGTGTAAGTATCTGACTACGCTGTTCAATACCAAGGCTGCAGAAAAACTTGTAAAAACCATGCGGGATGAGCTTTTCGGGCACATTCAGCACCTGCCGTTTTCCTGGCACATGAAAAACCAGACCGGTGACATGATCCAGCGCTGCACCTCTGATGTGGATACCACCAAGCAGTTCATCAGCGCACAGCTGGTCAATGTGTTCCGCATCGTGCTGATGCTGGTGCTTTCGCTTGCGTTCATGTTCAGCATGAACTTCAAGCTGGCATTGGTCGCACTGGTCACGTTTCCCATCATCATCGCTTTTTCTGCCGGATTCCACGGTAAGATCGGTCATCTGTTTACCGAATGTGATGAAAATGAGGGCGTGCTTTCCACCATTGCGCAGGAAAACCTCACCGGCGTCCGTGTCGTACGCGCATTTGGCCGCGAAAAGTACGAAAAGGACCGGTTTGAAAAACAGAACAACAAATACACCGACGCCTGGATGGATCTTTGCGTCCTTCTGGCAAAATTCTGGGCGACAGGCGACACACTTTCCGGCCTGCAGGTCATGCTGATGGTCGTGCTTGGCTCGGTACTTTGCGTGCAGGGCGATATGACCAGCGGCGAGCTGGTGGCGTTTATCTCCTACAATGCCATGCTGGTCTGGCCGGTGCGAAACCTCGGCCGCATGATCGCCGACATGAGCAAAACCGACGTTTCGCTTGAGCGCATCAGCTACATCATGAATTCTCCCGTTGAAGAGGACGCACCGGATGCCGTTACCCCACCGATGGACGGCGACATCGTATTCGACCATGTCAGCTTCCGTTACGAAGAGGGCGGTCAGGTACTTGATGACGTCTCCTTCACCATTCCGGGACATTCCACTTTTGGCATTCTGGGCGGCACCGGCAGCGGAAAAACCACGCTGATGCACCTGATGAACCATCTTTACCAGCTGGAGGAAGGCTGCGGCAGCATCTCCATCGGCGGTGTGCCTGTGGATAAGATCAAGCTGGGCTGGCTGCGTTCCCACATCGGTATGGTGCTGCAGGAGCCCTTCCTGTTCTCCCGTACCATCGGCGAGAACATCGGTATCACCAGGGAGGAGCTTCCCGAGGAGGAGCTGCATGCCGCCGCACGTATCGCCTGTCTGGAAGAAACCGTTCAGGATTTCGCTCAGGGCTACGATACCGTCGTGGGCGAACGCGGCGTTACAC
>CAZYRD010000061.1:0-9929 GCA_964649475.1 uncultured Faecalibacterium sp. | reverse complement strand
GGCCAGAAGCAGCGTGTGGCCATTGCGCGTATGCTGACGCAGAAAACGCCCGTCATGGTGTTTGACGATTCACTTTCTGCTGTGGATGCCGAGACCGACGCCCGCATCCGCGCCGGACTGAACAGCAGCCTCGGCGACGCGACCGTCGTACTTATTTCTCACCGCATCACGACTCTGATGCACGCCGACAACATCCTCGTTCTGGACAAGGGCAAGGTGGCGCAGTTCGGCACGCACGAGGAGCTGATCGCACGGGAGGGCATTTATAAGGATATCTACGACCTCCAGCTGAAATGCGCAGAGGAGGTGACCGACTGATGTCTGAACTGAAAAAAGAGCCCGAACAGCAGAACAAACTGCCGTTTTTTGGCCTTGGAAAGCTATGGCCCTATCTGAAGCCGTACAAAAACATCATGATCTCGATGGTACTGCTTGGCCTTGTCGGCACCAGCGGCGACGTTATCCTGCCGCTTTTCCAGCAATATGCCATTGATAACTTTGTAGCAAAACAGACGCTTCAGGGGCTTGGCGCGTTTGTTGCCGCCTATGTGGGCGTCATCGCTTTGCAGGTACTGGTCAACGCCATCTCGTCCTATCAGTCCTGTCAGATCGAAATGTATGTCGGCCGGGATTTGAAACGTGCCAGCTTCAATCATCTGCAGACCTTGTCGCTCAACTATTACAACGCCAACAGCGTCGGTTATATCCACGCCCGTGTAATGAGCGATACCAACCGCGTGGGCTCTATTATCGCATGGGGCACCATGAATCTGATCTGGCACGGCGCATACATCATCGGCGCGATCATCTGTATGTTGCTCATCAACTGGAAGCTGGCGCTTCTGGTCATTGCTCTTGCGCCTGTTGTCGGCGTCGTCTGCGCTTTCTTCCAGAAACGCATGATGGCTATCAACCGTACCATCCGCGAGATCAACTCCCGCATCACCGGCAACTTCAATGAGGGCATCACCGGTGCAAAAACCAGCAAGACTATGGTGATCGAGGACAAGATGCAGACCGGTTTTGAAAAAACCACCGGCGAAATGTACCGCACCTCGGTACACGCTGCACATCTGCGTGCATTGTTCTCCACCATTCTCAGTTTTTCCGCGGCGGTTGCGCTGGCGGCAGTCCTCTGGCGCGGTGGCATCATCTCCATTGAAGGCGTCATGACCATCGGCACGCTGTCCGTTTTCATGTCCTATGCGCAGGGCCTGATCGAACCGATCCGCTGGCTTGTCGACGCATTGGCAGATATGGTCATTCTCGGCGTCAACATGGAGCGCTTCTCCCGTCTGATGGAGACCGAACCGAACGTCAAAGACAGCCCCGAAGTCATTGAAAAGTACGGTGACTGCTTTGAGCCGAAGAGGGAAAACTGGGAGGAGCTGCACGGCGACGTGGAGTTCGACCATGTGACCTTCAAGTATCCGGACGGGGAAGAGACCGTTCTGCAGGATTTCTGCCTGAAAGTTCCGCAGGGAACCAATGTGGCCATCGTCGGAGAGACCGGTGCCGGTAAATCCACGCTGGTCAATCTGGCCTGCCGTTTCTTTGAACCCACCGAAGGCCGCGTCCTCATTGACGGCCGTGACGTCCGCGAGCGCTCGCAGCTCTGGCTGCACAGCCACATCGGCTATGTTCTGCAGACTCCGCACCTGTTCTCCGGTACTGTGCTGGAAAACCTGAAGTACGGCAATCCGGACGCCACGATGGAACAGATCGAAGCCGCCGTCAAAAGCGTGCATGCAGACAGCGTCATCGCCCGTATGGAAAAAGGGTATGACAGCGACGTCGGTGAGGGAGGCGATCTGCTCTCCACCGGTGAAAAACAGCTTATCAGCTTCGCCCGTGCCATCCTGGCGAATCCCCGCATTTTTGTGCTGGATGAGGCTACTTCTTCCGTTGATACCATGACGGAGAAGTATATTCAGGAAGCTATTGAAAAGCTGATGGAGGGGAGAACCTCCTTCGTTATAGCGCACCGGCTTTCCACCATCCGGCAGGCGGATGTTATTCTAGTCGTACAGGACGGCGCCATTGTGGAGCGCGGCACCCATGCCGAACTGCTTGCCCAAAAGGGTTACTATCACAAGCTGTACACCCGTCAGTATGAAGAGGAAGTCACCTCGGATTATCACAAACAATAATTCCAATCGGGCCCGCCGGTCAAAAGCCGGCGGGTCTTTTCTTCTTCTTTTTGCCGCCCCCGCATATATTTATGTAACATAGATTGGAACAATGGGGGAAATATCCATGCGGGAAACGATCGAAATCATCAATATGACCGGAAATTCATCCGAATCTGAACCGAAACAACACACGGAAAGAGATACAGGAATCGACGAGCCCAACTACATTTTAAGAACACAGCTGTTTGTCTGCCTTTTTGCCGCAGCCATACTGTTTTTCGCCTGGAAGCAGGGAGGAACGCTGTGGCAGGAGCTTTCAAGAGATCTTCTGCACATTCTTGAGGACGGCATCTCTTTCTCCGGGCAGGACGAACTGACACGTTTTACCGACGAAGTGCGTGGACTCTGGGGCAGCATTTCGGACGCTTTCGCCGCTTTGCACTGATGCGTATCTATATCCGGCATCCCTTTGCGTTAAGCTTATGCCTTCTTCTTGCCGTATTTTTTGATGGAACCGGCATCATCGGTGCCTGCATCATAGCAATACTGCTGCACGAATGCGGTCACGCATTATTCTTTGTTCTGCTTCTGCATCAAAAGCCGGTATTTCATATAAGTTTCGGTGGGGTCGCACTTCGATGGAATGCATCTTCGGCCGGTGCGGTAAAACAGACGACGATCCTTCTGGCAGGGCCGCTTGTCAATGGTGCTGCAGCTGCCATCAGCTTTGCGATCTGCAGACAGAAACTCCGGCTGTGGCTGTATTTGTTCGGCGGCGTGAATTTTTTGCTTGGTGCGTTCAACCTGCTTCCGCTGGGATTTCTGGACGGCGGCAGACTTCTGGAGCTGTTGCTGCTTCGATTCCTTACGTGCGGCAAAGTCTGGAGGGTGGTTCATACAGTTCAAATCCTGTGCCTTGCCTGCATTTTTCTGTTTCTGCTGCTTTTTTCGGCAGATATTGCAACACGTATTGCGTTGCTGTTGTTTTTAAGCTATTATTGTGGTAAATCTTTTTTTGCGAAAAATTGAAATATTTCGCAAAATAGAGTACAATAGAAAAGCAGTGAATTATTTCAAGGAGCAAACACATGAACGAACAACTGAAAGCCGCACTTCAGCAGGTGCAGAAGCCTGGCCGTTATACCGGCGGTGAACCGGGCAGCGTCGTAAAGGATCCGGCTAAAATGGATATCCGTTTTGCGTTCTGTTTTCCGGACACCTACGAGGTCGCAATGTCCCATCTGGGCATGAAAGTTTTGTACGAGATCATCAACAACGAGCCGAATTATTGGTGTGAACGCGTATTCATGCCCTGGACGGACATGTACGAGCAAATGCGCGCCCGCGGTATTCCCGCGTATTCGCTGGAAAGCAAAACGCCTTTACATGATTTCGATATCGTCGGTTTCACTCTTCAATACGAGCTTTCGTATACCAACATTCTGGCAATGCTGGAACTTGGTAATATTCCGCTGTACGGAAAAGACCGCGCAGAGGATGATCCTATCGTCATCGCCGGTGGCCCCTGCGTGTGCAACAGCGAGCCTCTTGCCGATTTCTTCGATATCATGGAGCTGGGTGAAGGTGAAATGCAGATCCTTGAGGTCTGCCGTGTGGTAGAAGAAGGCCGCAAAGCCGGCCTTTCCCGCGCACAGATCCTGAAAAACGCCGCGAAGATCGGCGGCGTCTATGTGCCTTCGCTTTACACGCCCGTTTACAAGGAAGACGGCCGGATCGAGCGCATTGACGTGGATGAAGCCGCACCCTCTGTTGTGACAAAAGCCATCGTCAAAGATTTCTCCTCCCAGCCGCTTCCCGTCAATTTCATCGTGCCCATGATCGGCGCCGTACATGACCGTGCACAGATCGAAGTGCTGCGCGGCTGCGTACGCGGCTGCCGTTTCTGTCAGGCCGGTTTCATCTACCGCCCCATGCGGGAGCGTTCTGCCGAGGTGCTGAACGACGCCGCCAAACAGCTCTGCGCCAACACCGGTTACGAAGAGCTCTCTCTGACCAGCCTTTCCACCAGCGACCACAGTCAGCTGGAGACGCTGCTGGATGATCTTCTGTGCTGGACGCCGGAGCGGCACATCAATTTGTCGCTGCCCAGCCTGCGCATTGATAATTTTTCCGACAGTCTTCTGGAAAAGACCACCCGTGTACGCAAAAGCGGCCTGACCTTCGCTCCGGAGGCCGGTACGCAGCGTCTGCGCGATGTTATCAATAAGAATATTACTGAAGAAGAGATCACCCGTACCTGCAAGCTGGCGTTTGACCACGGCTACACCTCGGTAAAACTGTACTTTATGATGGGGCTGCCCACCGAGACCATGGAGGATATCAAGGGCATCGCCGATACCGCACAGCGCATTGTAGACCTTTACTACGCCAACCCCAATAAACCGAAAGGGAAGAGCGTACAGGTTTCCATCAGCGTAGCCTGCTTTGTGCCCAAGCCTCACACGCCGTTCCAGTTTGCCCCGCAGGACACGGAAGAGACCCTGCGTGAAAAACAGCGCTATCTGCTGGAATGTGTCAAGGGCCACCGAAAAATTTCGGTAAGCTATCACGACAGCAAGGTCAGCCGTTTGGAGGCCGTTCTGGCCAAGGGTGACCGCCGTGTTGCCAAAGTCATCGAAGAAGCCTACCGCCGCGGATGCATCCTTGACAGCTGGGATGAGTGCTTTGACTTTGAAACCTGGAAGCAGTGCTTTGCCGATTGCGGCCTCGATATGGATTTCTACGCCAACCGGTTCATCGAACCGGACGAAACCACTCCCTGGGCCTGCATGGACTACGGCGTAAGCCATGCCTATCTGGTAAAGGAGTATCAAAAGGCGATGCAGGCGCAGACAACCATGCCCTGCAACCGCAACTGCGCCGGCTGCGGCGCCAATAAATTGATGGGAGGTCCGTGCTTTGCGTACGATAAGAGTGTGGTTCAGTAAAGGTGGTGATGCCTGCTATATCTCGCATCTGGACCTGCAGCGTGTCATGCACCGTGCACTGGCCAAAGCGCAGATCCCTGCATGGTATTCGCAGGGCTTCAACCCGCACATCTACCTGACCTTTGCGCTGCCGCTGCCTCTGGGTCAGGAGAGCGTGTGTGAGGCCATGGATTTCAAAACCGAGGATGACGCTTATCCGCTGGATGCCATCAAAGAAAAACTGAACGCGGCTCTGCCGCTGGGTCTGCGTGTCCTTGACGTTACCGAAGCAAAGGACAAAGCGGGGAACATCGCCGCCGCACGTTATGTCATGCACCTGCCGGATACGGCTGCTGTGCGCGCCGCCGTTCAAACCTACAACGAAAGCGAAAACGCTTTTGTTTCCAAAATCGGCAAGCAGAACGGCCGAAAGACCGAAAAGCAGATGGATCTGAAGCCTCACCTGACAACCATGATGTACACCGGGGAGGACGGGAAGCTTCGGTTTGACCTCACGCTGCCCGCCGGCAGCAGTGTCAATCTCAATCCCGGCCTTCTCGTTCAATATCTCCAAACACTCAGCGAAACCGATCTTTCCTCCACCGTTATTGTCCGAACCGCCGTTTTGAAAACAGACGGCACGCTTTTTGTATAAAATGTGGAATTTTCGCAAAATTATTTTTGCAAAATGCTTGCTTTTTGTGTTTTGATGTGGTAATATATTTAGGCGTGAGTTCCGCTGGGTCCATCCAGTGCGGGAATGTGCAAAACAGGAAGCGGATAGTCCTCTGCCGATGTGATCGGGTATGAATGTCCGGTAAAAAAATGGAGGTAATTACTCATGGACGCTATTAAACTCATGACCGAGGGCATGATCAAAGCTGAGCAGCCCAAATTCGAAGTCGGCGATACTGTTCGCGTTGATGTTCGCATCAAGGAAGGCGATAAGGAGCGTGTCCAGGCTTTCGAAGGCACCGTTATTGCCAAGAAGCATGGCGGTATTTCTGAGACCTTCACCGTTCGTCGTGTTTCCTACGGCGTTGGTGTCGAGCGTGTTTTCCCCGTCAACTCTCCGTTTGTTGAGAAGGTGACTGTGGTTCGCTCCGGTAAGGTCCGTCGCGCCAAGCTGTTCTATCTGCGCGAGCGCACCGGCAAGGCTGCCAAGGTCAAGAGCAAGATCTGAACCAAAACCGGTTCGTATTGATCCGGAATGCAATCAGACGATCGAAGTGGGGCAATTCCGATTGCCTCACTTCTTTTTTTGTTTTCATTCCGCTTTTTGCTCTTTACCCCAAAATGATTTTGTAGTATGATAATACCATATCAATAAACAGGAGGTATTCCGGATGGATACCGAAAAAGATAAGAAGCGCAGCTATCGCGACTTTGCCGAATGGCTGGAGGCGTTGTTGTTCGCCTTTGTTATGATCGTTCTGCTCTACACCTTTTTCTTTCGCATCATAACGGTCAGCGGCAGCTCCATGGAAGCGACCCTCAACAGCAACGACCGCATTGCCGTGCAGTGCATTGCCTATACACCCCAGCACGGGGATATCATCGTCGTGGACGGTTATTCCAAATACGGAGCTCCGCTGGTCAAACGCATCATCGCTATGGAAGGCGACACCGTTGATATCGATTCTTCCACCGGCACCGTTATTGTAAACGGTGAAGTTCTGAACGAACCCTACATCGGCAGTGCTGTAACCGCACAGTCCGACGTTGACTTTCCGCTGACGGTACCGGAAAGCTGTGTGTTTGTGCTTGGCGACAACCGCGAGGTTTCGCTGGACAGTCGCTCGTCCGAAGTTGGTATGATCGACACACGCAACATTCTCGGCAAAGCTGTGATCCGCATTTATCCCTTTAAGGAGATTGGTATCATAAAATGAGCAACGATTTTGTAAACAGACAGAATATTCAATGGTTTCCCGGCCATATGATGAAAACGCTTCGTCTGATGGAGGCGGAGATCAAAAACGTGGATGCCGTACTGGTTTTGCTGGATGCGCGCATCCCGTTTTCCAGCCTGAACCCGGAGATCGAATCCCGTATTTCTTCCAAGCCCTGTCTGTATGTGCTGAACAAAGCCGACCTTGCCGATCCGGATGTCACCGCGCAATGGGTACGCTATTTCCGCGAAAATGACGCCGGCTGTGTGGCCATCAGCAGCCACGACCGCAACGCCGTCATGCGCATCAAACCGGATATTGACCGCGAACTGGAGGATCTTCTGGCCCGCCGTGCCTTGAAAGGCCAGCAGCGTGCAAAGATCCGTTTGATGATCGTCGGCATCCCTAATGTGGGCAAATCTACCTTTATCAACACCTTTACCGGCTCCAAACGCGCGCAGGCCGCCGATAAACCCGGCGTCACCCGCGGCAAGCAATGGATCGCCTGCGAACGGTACGATCTGCTGGATATGCCCGGCGTGCTCTGGAAAAAGTTCGACTCCACCGAGACAGCCACCAATCTGGCCTTTATCGGCTCGATCAAAGACGATATTCTGGATATTGAAGAGATCGCCTGCAATCTGATCGGTGAAGTCAAAGCGCATTATCCCGCCATGCTTTGTGCGCGCTACAAGCTGGAAGAACAGGAGCTGGAACTGGAAAATTACGAAATTCTGGAGCTGATCGGCCGCCGCCGCGGTATGCTCATCAGCGGAGGCGAGGTCAACACCGAGCGTGCCGCCATCATTCTTTGTGATGAATTTCGATCCAGTAAGCTTGGCCGCATTTCTCTCGAAAGGCCGTAAATGGTGAATACTATGAGTTTGCTTGACGAATTTGATTCTGCGCTTCGTGTGGAATACCCTTTGTTGTGCGGTGTGGATGAGGCCGGCCGCGGGCCGCTTGCAGGTCCCGTCTGCTGTGCGGCCGTTATTCTTGATCCGCAGAACCCCATTGAAGGCCTGAACGACTCCAAAAAGCTCAGCGAAAAAAAGCGCGAGGCGCTGTTTCCGCAGATCTGCGAAAAAGCGCTTGCTTACAGTGTCGTTTTTGTGGATGAACACACGATCGATACCATCAACATCCTGCAGGCGACCATGCAGGGCATGCGCGAAGCCGTTCTGGGGCTGGGCGTCACGCCGGATCACATTCTTATCGACGGCAATCGCTGCCCGGATATGCTCCCTGCATCCTGCCGTTTTGTCATCGGCGGCGACGCCAAAAGCGCAAGCATTGCCGCAGCTTCCATTCTGGCAAAAGTTTCCCGTGACCGTAAAATGTACGAACTGGCAGAACGGTATCCGCAGTACGGACTGGATCAGCACAAAGGCTACGGAACAAAGCAGCATTACGCTGCCATTGAGCAGTATGGACTTCAGCCGTTTCACCGGCGCAGCTTTTTGAAGAATTACCATGAATAAAACTCAACGTGCTCCGGTTCGTCTGGACCGGCAAAGGCTTGGCGTATTCGGCGAGGAGACCGCCGCAGCCGAATACCGCAGGCTCGGCTACGATATTCTTGAAGCCAATTACCACTCCCGTTTCGGCGAGCTGGATCTGATCGCCTGCAGCGACAAATATATTGTATTTGTAGAAGTACGCACCCGTGACGCCACGGCTGCGATCACCCCGGCGGAAACCGTGACCGCGCCCAAACAGCGAAAACTGATACTGACCGCACAGCATTATCTGCTTCAGAACCCCGAACTGGCGGATATGGCTATGCGGTTCGATGTTGTTGAGGTTTTTTATCACGGCGGCTATGATTGCCGGCTCAATCGCATTGAAAATGCATTTACACTTTGATTTTGCAGCAGCAGGGCAAAGGCCGCCCGCTGTTCCGGAGGTATATTATGGCTTTGTTCGTCCTGTCAGACCCACACCTTTCTTTGGGCTGCGATAAACCCATGGATGTGTTCGGCGGCTGGCAGAACTATGTGGAACGCATGGAAGCCGCATGGCGTCGGACAGTTTCGCCGGAGGATACGGTGGTTCTGCCGGGCGATATTTCGTGGGCAATGTCACTGGATCACTGCACCGAGGATTTTCGTTTTCTGCACGAGCTTCCCGGACACAAGATCCTTGGCAAGGGAAACCACGACTACTGGTGGACCACCATGAACAAAATGAAGACGTATCTTTCTGCCAACGGATTTGATACCTTGGATTTTCTGTTCAACAACGCTTTCTTTTATGAGGATCTCGCTATCTGCGGCACCCGAAGCTGGTTCTTTGACGGAAGGCAGGAACATGATGAAAAAATGCTCAATCGCGAGCTTGGTCGGCTGCGTGTCTCATTGGCGGCGGCAGGAGACAGGGAAAAGCTGGTATTTCTGCATTATCCGCCCATTTTCGCCGAAAACAGGGCAGAGCAGATCCTTGATCTGTTAAAAGAATACGGCGTGAAGGAATGCTACTTCGGTCATCTGCACGGGTATGCCGCCCTCGGCGCGTGGCAGGGCGAAAGCGATGGCATCCGGTTCAGGCTTGTCTCTGCTGACGCATTGAAATTTGCGCCGCTGCGCATCCGTTGATCCTTTACAGCGTGCTTTTTTGAAAAAACGCACATTTTCTGCAATCTTTTTTTGTCAAAAGTATAGAAATAAATTAGACAACGTGCTATAATAACATGATGTCATTTTTGGATAATATTACATTGGAGGATATCTGAAATGTCTTTGACCAAGAACGAAAAAATTTCTGCCAATCAGGTCGAACTGGAGTTCTCTGTTGGCGCCGAAGAATTCAACGCTGTGCTGTCCAAGGTTGCTGCCCGCGAGTGCAAGAAGATCACTCTGCCCGGCTTCCGCAAGGGCAAGGCTCCCCGCGGTATGGTGGAGAAAATGTACGGCGAAGGCGTTTTCTTTGAGGACGCTGTCAACGAGCTTCTGCCCGCTGCTTACGCTGCCGCTGTGGAA
>CAZYRD010000060.1:0-12522 GCA_964649475.1 uncultured Faecalibacterium sp. | reverse complement strand
GGCTTTCGGCACAGTTTTTCAGCGAACGCAAAGAAGCGGAAGAACGCTTATCTGCGATTGTCGAAGAACTTAGGGCAGAAGAACGCAATCTTGAAAACGTCTCCCGCTTCACCAAAATCATCGGAAAGTATCTTGATATTAAAGAACTTAACAAAACCGTGCTGAATGAACTGATCGACAAAATCGAAGTTCACGAAGCAGAAAAGATCGACGGCAAGCGTGTTCAGAAAGTAGACATCTACTACCGCTTCGTCGGTAATCTAAACTAATGTTGCGTTATAATATGCACACATCACTGTTCACTCTTCACTGTTCACTCTTCACTGTATAAAAAAGCCTTCCTTTTCCCATGACGGGAGAAGGAAGGCTTTTCTTTCGTTTTGGGCAGCGGGGCTGCAGTCTCACTGTCCGCCGGCGTTTTCGGCACAACCGCCGTCCTGCTGCGGCAGCCCGCGTTTTCCGCAAAAGAGCTTACGCAGTCAGGCCCAGCTCTTCGGCCTTGGCGTAGAACACCGGCAGCACCTTTTCGGCCAGAACCTCCTGCAGGGCGTCGTGGTTGACACGGCATGCGTCGTGCAGGTGGGTCCACTCGTTGGGGATGAACTGGAAGATGAAGGTGTTCTGGTCACTGAGCTCGGCAAGGTCCCCGGTCAGCAGATCCATCAGCGCGCCGCAGTCTGCGCCCAGCTGCTTTGCGGCCTCGGTGTACTCGCCCAGGTTGGGCTCCAGCTCGTCGTACAGCGCGTCATAGCCGTCGGTCAGGGCGTTCAGGCGGGCAGCCAGCGTGCTGGGCGTGAACTCCAGACCCATCTTCAGGCGGTAGGAATACACCAGCATGGAGGTGCTGTACTCCAGCAGCGTCTGCAGGGAGGCGTAGGGCTCGGCGTCGCAGGCGCCCGCGCCCTTGGCAGCGGCCAGCAGCTCGGTGACGGCGGCGGTGTGCTCTTCGGAAAGGACGCCCGCCGCAATGGCGGTCTCTGCGGTGGAGCGCAGCTGGGTCAGCTTGTCCATCACCTCGGCGGTGGTCAGGGTCTCGTCCATGGCCTCCTTGGCCAGCACCATCACCCGCAGGTAGGCTTCCAGATCGGCGTGCTCAATGCCGGTGCTCATCAGTTCGCTGAGAGCGGTGGCGGGGTCGGTTTTTGCCAGCACCTCCACGCGCTTGATGTTCATCTTCGTCTGCAGGCTGTTGAGTCCGAAGATGCACCCCACCACCAGACCGGCGCCCAGCACCACAAGCAGAACGATGATGAGAATATTTTTTTTGCTGATTTTGTTCATGTCGTTTTTCTCCTTCAGCCGCAGCGATGCCCGCCGCAGTCAGTAATATATTTATTATAAAAGAACAATGCGTATTTTGCAATGACAAGGCTGTGAAAATTACACAATTGTGTCGATTTGGAAAAAATTACGGCGCCGGACACCTTGCCACAGCCGCCTTTGACGGTGTATAATGGAAAAAACGATCTCGTAACGGGTGTTTTTTCGTCTGTCTGTTTTACAGCGTGTTTTATACGGAAAGGGATTTATAATATGATCTACGGCATTATGGGCGCTCTGCCCGAGGAGATCCGCCTGCTGAGCGAAAACTTTACCGACACCTGCACCCGCCGCGTGGCGGATGTGGATTTCATCAGCGGCAGTTACGCCGGCCACACCGTGGTGCTTTGCTGCGCCGGTATGGGCAAGGTGAACGCCGCCGCCGCCACCCAGATCCTGATCTCGGTGTTCGGGGCACAGCGCATCGTGTTCAGCGGCATTGCGGGCAACTGCTCACCCGCGCTGGACGTGGGCGACGTGGCCGTGGGCAGCGAGCTGGTGCACCACGACATTGATGATCTGACGCTGGAGAACACCGGTCTGAAAGCCGAGCTTTACCTTGCCGACGCCGCCCTTGTGGCCGCCGCCGAAAACGCCTGCCGCAAGCTGGGGGTCAACGCCGTCACCGGGCGCATTGCCACCGGCGAAAAGTTCATCTGCGAAACCGAAGTGAAGAACGCCATCATCGCGTACTGCAACCCGCTGTGCGTGGAGATGGAGGGCGCCGCCGTGGCACAGGTCGCCACCAAAAACAGCGTGCCCTTTGTGGTGGTGCGCGCCATGAGCGACAACGCCGACGAGGAGGCGTTTGAAAAAATCGTGGTGAAGCAGTTTGACTGCACCGAGTACTGCAACACCGCTGCCGCCATCGTGCTGGATATTTTGAAAAACGCGTAATGACCCGCAAAAGGGCCGCTGCGCCTTTGTGCGGCGGCCCTTTTTGCTTTGCTTTTGCTGCAGCCTGCGGAAAGGAGGGGAGCAGCCGTGAAAAAAATTGCCGCGCTGTGCTTGTGCATCACGGCGCTGTACCTGTGCGTCGGCTGCGCCGTACAGCCGCCTTTGCCGCAGAGCGCCGCACCGCAAAGCGGCGTCACCGGTCAAAGCGGCGTCACCGGTCAAAGCGGCATTACCGGCCCAAGTGATACCGCCGGCCAAAGCGGCGGGGCGGACAGCACTGTGGCCGCTGCACCGCCCGATGCCGCCGTCACACCTCGGACGCCCGCCGACGAGGAATACGGCGTGTGGCCGGAGACCCGCCTGTACTATGACCGGCTGGACGAAACGCAGAAGCTGCTTTACCGCGAGATGTACGCCATTGCCGCCGCCTTTGCCGAAAGCGGCCCGCTGACCCCCGCCGGAAAGGAGCAGCTTGATGCGGCGTTTCTGGCGCTTTGCGCCGACCATCCGGAGCTTTTCTGGCTGAAGAGCTACCGCGGCAGCTACACCCGCCGGGGCGAGACCATTGTTTCGGTGGAGTTCCGCCCCGGGTACGGCATGACTGCCGAAGAACAGCAGCGCTTTGCCGCCGCGCTGGAAAGCCTGCGCGAAGATCTGTTTGCCTCCATGGCTGCCGCACTGCCCGCAGACGCCGCAGACGCAGACCGGGCTCTCTATCTTCTTGCGTACATCGTCGAGAACACCCGCTACGACGAAACCGCCCCTTACAGCCAGTCGGCGGTGTCCTGTCTTGTGGAAGGGCGCGCGCTTTGCGCCGGTTACGCCCGCGCGCTGCAGTATCTTCTGGCGTCGGCGGGCATTCCCTGCAGCCTTGTCAGCGGCATGGCAGACGGCGTGGCCCATGCGTGGGTGCTGGCGCAGCTGGACGGCAGCTGGTATCACATGGACCCCACGTGGGCAGATTCCGACCACGATGTAAACGGCCGCGAGCTGCTGCACTGGGAGTATTTTGCCATGAACGACGCCCAGCTGGCGCTGACCCACACCCCCGACGAAAGCGGCCTGCCCGCCTGCACCGACGAGGCCGCCAGCCTGTTTGTGCGCCGCGGCACCCAGCTGGCGGCGTGGGACACCGTTGCGCTGGAAAACCTGCTGCGCACCGCAGCGCGGCAGGGCGAAAACTGCCTTTGTCTTGAGCTGACCACGCAGGAGGCGTGGGACAAAGCCGTCAACGCGCTTGCCACCGGCGGGCTGCACCATCTGCTGCAGGCCGCCGCTGCCGAGGACCCGACGCTGGACCGCGCCACGCTGCAATATTACAAAAACGACGCCCGCCGGGTGCTGCACCTGATCCTGACCCGCACCACCGGCACAGACTGACAGGCATTTTTCCCGGAAAACTTTTTCGCTTTCCGTCGGCTGCTTTTTTACGGTCCACTCATTTTTCTTTCCCGCAAAAGGCGGCCTGCTCCGTGGGGTTAAACCCCTCCATATAAAAACTGTTAATGGAGTTGTGAGCTATGATCCAGAAAATGATCGACATCCGGGTGGATCACGACGAATCGCAGAGGGCGCTGGCGAAGGCCATTGGATTTCATCAGGTGCAGATCGCCCGGTACGAAAAAGGCGTGCACACGCCGCCCATCGAATATCCGGCGGCGTTCTGCCGTCATTACAACGTCAGCGCGGACTATCTGCTTGGCCTGCCGCCGGACGCCGAATGGCCGCGGAAGTGAGTGCCGTTTTGGGGGCGGCCGCCCTCCCGGCAAAAACGCCTTTTGCAGTGCGCCGCACAAAGCACCGCACAAAAAAGAAGGCTCTCAACCTGAAAGCCTTCTTTTTTCGCATAATTTACACGTTGAACAGGAACTCGATGATATCGCCGTCGGCGACAACGTATTCCTTGCCTTCGGTTCGCTGCAGGCCCTTGGCCTTGACGTTGGCCATGTCGAAGCCGCAGTCGGCGAAGGTGTCGTAGGCCACCACGCTGGCGCGGATGAAGCCGCGCTCGAAGTCGGAGTGGATCTTACCGGCGGCCTGCGGGGCACGGGTGCCCTTTTTGATGGTCCAGGCGCGGCATTCCTTTTTGCCGTCGGTGAGGAAGCTGATGAGACCCAGCAGGGCGTAGCTTTTCTGGATGAGCTTATCCAGACCGCAGCCGTCGGTGATGCCGAATTCGGCCAGCAGCTCGGCTTTTTCGTCCGGCTCCATACCGGCCACGTCCTCTTCGATCTTGGCGCAGATGGGCAGGCAGGCGCTGCCCTCCTTGGCGGCGATGTCTTCCACGATCTTGACGTAGGCGTTGTTTTCCACGCCGTCGATCAGGTCATCCTCGCTGACGTTGGCGGCGTAGATGATGGGCTTGGCGGAAAGCAGGTGCATATCCTCAAACACAGCTTTTTCGGTGTCGGTGTCCACCGGCATGCTGCGGGCGTTTTTGCCCTCGGAGAGATGCTCGATGAGGGCCATGAGGAATTTTTCCTCGGCGGCGAGGGTCTTGTCGCCCTTCAGCGCCTTGCGGGTACGGTCCAGACGGCGCTCCACCAGCTCCAGGTCGGAGAGGATCAGCTCCAGATCGATGGCTTCGATGTCGCCCGCGGGGTCCACGCCCACCGGCTTATTGACGTCCTCCACCACGTGGATGATGTTGTCGTCGTCAAAGCAGCGCACCACGTGCACGATGGCGTCCACCTCGCGGATGTTGCCCAAAAACTTGTTGCCCAGGCCCGCGCCCTTGGAGGCGCCCTTTACCAGACCGGCGATGTCCACAAATTCGATGATGGCGGGGGTCTTTTTATCGGTGTCCCAGATCTCGGCCAGCTTGTCCAGACGGGCGTCCGGCACCGGCACGATGCCCACGTTGGGCTCGATGGTGCAGAACGGGTAGTTCTGGGCTTCGGCGTTCTGGGTATTGGTGATGGCGTTGAACAGGGTGGATTTGCCCACGTTGGGCAGACCTACGATACCAAGCTTCATGTTTTTTATCTCCCTTGCGGTGTGCGGCGCGGCAAAAGTGCGCAGCACGGCATTTTATTTCAATATATTATTATAGCACAAAGCTGCGGAAAGGCAAGAGAACGGCGAAAGAAAAACTTTGCGCCGGTGCCATGCACAAACGCCGCGCACAAAAAACACACCCGCAGGCCTGCTGCGGGTGCGTTTTGCTTTTATTTTTTGGTGGGGGGCGGTACAGAGGAACTGCCGCGCCTCAGTCCGCGGTGACGCGGATGGTGGCGGTGGGCAGGCCGTCGGCGTCGGTGCCGATGCTGACGATGGTGACGGTGTAGCCGAAGGCGCTGCCGTCGTCCATACGGCCGTTGTACAAAAACTCGTCGTAGGCTTCGGCGGTAAAGACGTCGCCGGCGTAGAACAGGTCCTCCGTCATCAGCTGCGTACGCAGATTTTCCAGGTCGGTGAAGGTGTTGTCGCCGCCGGACTGGATGACCTCGACGTTGTAGCGGCCTTTTACGTCGCGGCGGTAGTCGTTGGCGTAGTGGATGGTGCCGATGGGGTAATCCACCATAGTGCCGTCGGGGCCGAGGTCGGTCTCGATGCGTTTTTCCATGTTGGCGTTGACGTGGGTGATTCGCACGCCCGCGGCGCCCCCAAGGCCGCAAATTTCGCTGTCGGAGGCGTTGACGCCGTCATCGGTGAAGAGATCCAGCATGATATACTCGCCGAAGGGGCCGTCGTGCTGCGTGCCCGCCGCGGGGATGACCAGCAGGTCGTCCGTCAGCGACAGCGCGCCGATGGTGTATTCGGCGCTTTCGCCGCTGGCAAGGCCGGTGACCACCTGCGGCTGCACCCAGCCCACGGCGTACTTGGAATAGCCGTTCCAGTCGCCGAGGCTGGCGGACTGCATATCAAAGGTGCCCACCGCGTCGATGCCGGAATAGCTGACGTCGTAATAGTCGATGAGGCCCAGCGTGTGGCCGAATTCGTGGATGATCGTGTTGGAGTCGTTCAGAAGGATCTGGTTGATATTGATGAAGCAGTTGACGGTGGGGGACTGCTGCGTACCGGCGGCTGCGCCGGTGTAGGACTGGCTGACCTCTACAGCGCCGCCGTAGCTGGGGGGATTGTAAAAATTCTCATCCGAAGTGCCCATGTTCAGCAGGATCATGGCGTCCACGTAGCCGTTGGCGTCCTTGTCGTAGCGGGTCCAGTCCAGATCGGGATAGGTCTCCTTGACCCAGTTCAGCGCCTGCACGCCGAAATCGAACTCCACTTCAATGTCCTTGTACTCGGCATAGTCCATATTCACCGTATACCAGTCGGTGAGGAAGGAGGTGACCTTCATTTTGCCGTAGGAGGAGGTGTCATAGTATTCGCTGAAGGAAAACTCCGCATCGGCGGGGGACCAGTCGTTTACCGTGCCGTCGGCGGCCTCCACCCGGCCCAGACGGGTGCGCAGCATATCCAGCGCTTCGTCGGTGGCGGTTTCGGGCTGGTCGCGCCAGACCACCGGCACCACCAGCACGTCAATATCGCCGGTGGCCGCCAGATTCGCGTGGGGCACCAGATCGTTCATGGTCTGCGCACCGGCAAAGCGTTCCACAACGGGCAGCTCCACCGGTATGGTGTAGTCGCCGATGGTGACGTCCAGCGTGGTGCCCTGCGTCATCTTTGCGGTAGCTTTGTCCAGCACGGTGCCGTCGGGGGCCTTCAGGTCACCCACGGTGTAATAGTCGCTTTCGATAAAATACAGCGAGGTTCCGTTGTCAAAATCGTCCGCCCAGGGGGCCTCCAGCGTGGCGATGAGGTAGAAGGTGAACTCCAGCTTCTCCCGATCAGCGATAAGCTCCTTTGCGGCATCGTAGGGCTCGTCTTTCAGGTAGGCACCGTAGGAGTAGTCGTCCAGCTTCAGCTCGCGGATGGCGGTGGTCTTTACCGTGGGGTCGTACTCGATGCGCAGACTCTCCAGCAGGAAATCGCCCTCGCCCTCCTCGCTTTTCAGACAGACAAAGTTGGGCAGGAATGCGTACATGCGGTATTCCGCATCCACTTCCGCATAATCCGCAGGGGTGTTCCATAACGTGGCGGCGGTGATCAGCTCGTCGCCGCTTTCCACGCTGGTGCGCTGCTGCGAGAAGGTGGCCGCCGTGCCGACCAGCGTGCCGAAGGTGGCGCTGGCGCCCGGTGCGCTGTTCAGCCACAGGCGGTGGATCTGCCCGACGGAGTCCAGCGAGCAGAGCCGGGCGTTGGCGCCCACGCGCAGGCCGCCGTCCTCCACGGTGATGTTGACGCCCTCAAAGCGCACCACGGCGCCGTCCGGCATGACGCTGCTGAACAGCGTGGTGCCGCCCTGCGTGGTGACGGTGCTGCGGTCGATGTTTGCAACGATGTCACACTCCAGCAGGGCATCGCTGACGGGCACCGGCTGCAGCGTCAGGTTCGTCTGAGGGAGCTCATCCAGCGGACTCATGGAAAAATCGATGGCGCCGTAATCGGTGGCGGCGCCGGCGGGGTCGTACCAGACGGCCAGCTCCTGCAGCACGCAGCTCTGCAGGTTGGTGCCCGTCGCCACAAGTACGTAGTTGGGCAGGAATTGTTCCACCTCAATCGCATAGCCGAGGCAGTCGGCCGTGGGTGCACCGGTGACAAAATCGCCCACAAGCTGCTGCAGGCCCGTCACCGAATTTGCACCGAACAGCGAATATGCCGCGCCGATGTTAAAATTGTCCGGTATGACATAGCCTTCCATCCCGGGGTCGTCGACCGTTTCCGCGGCAGAGTCCTCTGTGCCGGAGGCGTCGGCAGTCTTTACCAGCGGCGAATAATAATGGATCTGCCCCAGCGCGTCCAGAGAAAGCAGGTACGCGGCGGGGTTCAGCACAAGGCCGTCCTCCGTCAGGGTGCCGTTGGTACAAAAGCGCACCGCGCGGCCTTCGGCGTCGTAAGAGGTGAAGGAGGTGACGCCGTCCTGCGTGGTGACGGTGGAGGCGTCCAGCCCGGCCAGCACGTCAAAACGGGCAAGGCCCGGGTTTTCATAGCCCTGCTTCTCCAGCGGGAGAATGGCGTTTTCCGTGTTTTCCGTGTTTTCCGTGTTCGCCGTCGTTCCTGTGCCGCAGGCGGTAAGCAGCGCCAGCACAAGTGCGCAGACCAGTGCAAGGCAAAGCAGCCTTGCCGGACGGTTTTTGTGTTTCATCATGGTTCATCTCCTTTTTTGCGGGGATATGGTTTTGCTTTCGTTACCAATTTTACACCATTTTTGTGAAAGCCGCAACCGGCGCGGGGTATTTTCTCACAAAAAAAACTTTTTTGATCGTCCGTTTCACCGCACAAAACCCATTGCCCCCCGCCGCCGGGGTGTGCTATGATAACGGTGTACCAATCAAACCCGGGCGGCACCGCCCGAAACAGGAAAGGACGATACGACGATGGCACTGATGCATGTGGACTTTTTTTCCCGCGTGTTGGGAATGTGCATGAACATGGACGTGATCCTGCCGGAGAACACCGAGGGGCTGATCGGCATGGACGGCAGGGCGGAGGCGACGTTTCCCACGCTGTACCTGCTGCACGGCATGAGCGACGACCACACCATCTGGCAGCGGCGCACCAGCATTGAGCGCTACGCTGCGGACAAAAACCTTGCGGTGGTGATGCCCGGCACCCATCTGGCGTGGTACACGGACACCGCCTACGGCCTGAACTACCTGACCTACGTCAGTCAGGAGCTGCCCGCCGTCTGCCGCAGCTTTTTCCGCGGCATGAGCGAAAAGCGGGAGGACACCTTCATCGCAGGGCTTTCCATGGGCGGCTACGGCGCGTGGAAGGCGGCGCTGACCCATCCGGAGACCTTCTCCCACGCGGCAAGCCTTTCCGGCGCGCTGGACATGGTGGGCCGCATGGCGCAGCGCAAAACGCTGGGCACCAAGGCGTCGGAAGCGTACTGGAGCGGTATTTTCGGCGATCTGGACAATTTGAAGGACGGCCCTCACGACCTGCTGCATCTGGCGGCGGAATGCAAAAAGAACGGCCTTGCGCCAAAGCTGTTCCAGTGCTGCGGCACCGAGGACGACCTGTACGGCCTGAACGCCGCCGCGCGCAGGGGCATACAAAAGCTGGGGCTGGAGCTGACCTACGAGGAGGGCCCCGGCGACCACAACTGGGAATACTGGGACGAGAACATCCGGCACGTGCTGGACTGGCTGCCGCTGAAAAAGTGAGGCTTCGCGTTTGGCGCTGCGGAACCCCCCGGCCGCCCTTGTGTAACGGGAGGCGGCACGGCGAAGCCGTGACGGAGGGAGCGCAGCTTCCTCACCGTTCGCTCTTTACTGCGCCAAAAGGAGCCCCGCAAAATTTGCGGGGCTCCTTTTTGCGCGTTTGTTTTTTACCGGAAAGCCAACGAAACAGGCGTCAGATGATGGGGTTGCCGTCGTTGTCGAAGGTGCCGACCAGGTTGCCGTCGGCGTCGTATTCCTCGCGCCTGAGGAGGGTACCGGTCTCATCGAAATAGTAGACCTCCTGCAGGATACCGTCCGCATTGTACACGCTCGTCTTGCTGTGTTGCCGGGATGCATCGCCGGTAAAGCCGTATTCGTAGGTGTTGTAACCAGTCAGGGCCCCGGTGTCGTCGTAATAGTAAAAGGTCGTCGGGAGGTCTTCGGTATTATATTCGAACCGCATAGACAACGTACCGCTCCCGGAATAGACTTCTTCCTCGCTGCATTTGTCTTCATAGGGGGCCGGATGCTCGTATTTGTAAGTATGATATTCCTGCAAGGCGCCGTCAGCGTCGTACCGATGCACGGTGAGCTGACGTCCCTGCTCATCGAGCACAAATCCATCTCTGCCCTGATATTCATCGCCGTAATAATTGTATACCGTCCTCTGCAAGCCGTCGGCGGAATATTCGTACACGGATTTAATAAAACCCGAGCCGTCCGGGTCATAGTGCACATCCTCCAGCACGCGGCCATTCGCATCGTACGTAAAGCAAGACACAAGTACGCCGGCTTCGTAAAATTCTTCTTTTACCCGCACGCCGTCCACATAGGTATTCACCCAGCCGGTGCCGCTGCTGTCGCGGTCGTCGAAAACACCGTTCAGACCCGTATCGCCGTCACCGGAGCCGGAGGGGCGGGAGGAGCCGGAAGGGAGGGAGGAGCCGGAGGACTTTTCCACGACCACGGGACGGCTGGCGGCGCGGCCCTCCGTCATGCCGTACTCCAGATAATGGCGGGCGGCAAGGCTGAGGTCCGTACCGAAGGCGGCGCGCAGGTCGGGGTACATTTCCAGATAGGCAACGGGGTCAAAGCCGGTGAAGTTGGCACGGCCTTCAAAAATGCCGTACTCGAAATAATGGCGGACGTAGCGGCCCCAGTTGTCGCCGAAGGCGGCGTCCAGATCGGGGTAGAAGGCGCGGTATTTGGCCACGTCCAGAATGGGCAGCACCAGACGGCCTTCCTTAAAGCCGTGGGTCATGGCGTGCTGATACAGGGCGGCCTCGTTGGTGCCGAAGGCCTGCTGCAGGTCCGGATACAGGCTGCTGTAGTATGTACCGTTGAACCAGTTGGGCGCGCCGTCGGCGGCGGTGCTCATCATATAGTTGGCGTTCTGCCGGGCGGGGGTAACGGCTTCGGCGGCATACACCGGCATTGCGCTGAACAGCAGCAATACGGCAAGCGCCATAAGCAGAGTCTTTTTCATGGTGGTGCTCCTTTCGGGTCGTGTTTTTTGTGTCCGTTTTTTTACCCCTAACGGGCGGACTTCCATTTTTATATTAACATCGTTTTTGTGAAAAATCAATATGCAGAATTTTATTTTACGAATATTTTACCGGCGGCGGAAAGACGGGAGCGGGCGGTGAGGCCGGAGAGCAGAAAAAAGCGGGAGGGGAGGCGAAAAACAGCAGAAAAAACGGCTCCCCGGCGGGGGCGTTTCAGGCAAGCCACTCCTCCAGACAAAGGCCGCTTTGGGCAATTTCGGGCGCGGCTTCGCCCACGTAGCGGTAGTGCCAAGGCTCGTAATGCACGCCGGTGACGGCTTCCTTGTCCGCCGGATAGCGCAGGATAAAGCCGTACTGCGCGGCGTTTTGGGCAAGCCACGCAAAGGCGGCGGTGTTTTCAAAATCCTGCGTAAGGTCGTCGTGCTGCAGATACCAGTCGCCGGAGACCAGATCCACCGCAAGGCCCAGCGAGTGTTCGCTGGCGCCGGGGCGGGCCACCCATTTTGCGGCCTCGGCCTCGGCTTCGGCGGGAGCAAGACCCGCATCCAGATAGCTTTGCACCTTGCGGGAGAACAGCCCCTGCTGGTACTTTACCGAGCGATACCCGCTGACCACGTGCAGCGGGCAGCCGTCCGCTGCGGCGGCGGCAAGCATTTGGTCAAGCGCCTGCGCGGCAGTGACGTGCAGCTGTTTTTCGCTGCCGGTGACGCTGCCCAGCGGCGGGGCGTAATCCTCCGGCAGACGGTGTGCGTCATTGACAAGGGTGAGAAAGCCCTCGGCCTGCGGGTCGGCGAGGGTATAGGCGGGGTCGCTTTCGGCGGTTGAGGCTTCGCTTGCGGCAGTGGTGTTGCTTTCGGTCAAAGGGATCTGCGTTTGTGCCGCGGCGGGCAGGTTTTCCTCCTGCACGGCGGCTTCACTTTCGGCGGATATTTCGCTTTGGGAAAGGCTCCCCTTGATGCTGTTGTCCATCCGGTTGGACGTGATATCGCCCGCGCTGGCGGCAAAATCCTGCGAGGGGGTCTGCATGCCGGCGTGGGTGGAGCCGGAGGACCGGTGCTGCGGCGAAAGCCCCTTGCTGACGCAGCCGGTCAGCGGCAGCAGATACGCCGCCGCCAGCAGCAGCGCCGCCGCGCGGTACGGCAGCGCGTGTTTTCTTTTGTGGTACAGGTTTTGCACCGGACGGCGGTTCTCTCCTGTGCGGTTCATGGCATCATTCCCCTTTCTGCAAAAAAAGAACGTCTGCGACAGTATCTGCCGCAGGCGTCCGTTTTATACGTTTTTTAAGGAAAACCGCATTTTGCGGCGGGCTTTTGGGGAAAGGCGGAGCTTTCCGGCGCGCAAATGCGGCCGCCGGTTTTGAAAAAACGCCGCGTTATTCCAGATTTCCCGTCAGGGCCATGACGGCGGTCAGCGCCGCAAGGGGGGCGGTCTCGCACCGCAGAATGCGCGGGCCAAGGCCCACGGTGCTGCTGCCCGCCGCCGCCGCTGCCTGTGCTTCCTCGGCGGAAAAACCGCCCTCGCTGCCGGTGACGATGGCAATGCGCGGCGTGCCCTGCGCGGCGGCAAGGGCTTTTTCCACACAGCTGCGCACCGACGGCCCGCCGGACTGCGCCTCGTAGCAGAACAGCACC
>CAZYRD010000059.1:0-12607 GCA_964649475.1 uncultured Faecalibacterium sp. | reverse complement strand
GTTTAACTGGAGTGTCAGTTACGCGCGGCTTGTTTTTCTTTCCTTTGTGGATTTAGTCACCGGACGGGTGGCGGTCAACAATCTGTCCGGTCCGGTGGGCATCGTTTCCACCATTGCAACGGCGGTCAGCTACGGCATCCAGCCGCTGCTGCTGTTGATGGCTCTGATCACCATCAATCTCGGTGTGTTCAATCTGCTGCCGCTGCCGGCGCTGGACGGCGGCAAGCTGCTGCTGTTGATTCTGGAAGCGATCCGCCGCAAACCGCTTCCGGAAAAATACGAGATCATTATCAACACTGCCGGTTTTGTGCTGCTGATGGCGTTGATGGTTTTTGTGACTTTCAACGATATCACAAGACTGATCACCGGCTGATGGCTGCGGAAAATAAGGAGAATTGACATGAGACGTGCAAGCAGAGTTGTGAATGTGGGCGGCATCCTTCTGGGCGGCGACAATCCGATCACCGTGCAAAGCATGCTGAACGTGCCGGTAGAGGATATTGCCGGCAATGTGGAGCAGGCTCTTCGGCTGGAGGCTGCCGGGTGTCAGATCATTCGCGTAACGGTGCCGCGTCCCGAAAACGTTGATGTGATCACCGCTTTGAAAAAAGCGGTCTCCATGCCAGTGGTAGCGGACATTCATTTTGACTACAAAGCGGCCCTTGCCTGTGTGGAGGCCGGTGTGGATAAGGTCCGCATCAACCCGGGCAACATCGGCAGCGATGACCGTGTAAAGGCAGTTGCAGATGCCTGCCACAGCCACGGCGTTCCCATCCGTATCGGCGTAAATGCCGGCAGTCTGGAAAAGGAAATCCTTGCAAAGTATGGCGCGCCCACGCCGGAGGCTCTGGTGGAAAGTGCACTGTATCATGTTTCTCTTTTGGAAAAATACGATTTTAACGACATCGTCATTTCCATCAAGTCCTCCAATGTGCCGGTCATGACACAGGCGTATCGTCTTCTGGCACAGAAGTGCGATTATCCGCTGCATGTCGGCGTTACGGAAGCCGGTACTTACCGCATGGGTCTTGTCAAATCGGCAGTCGGCATCGGTTCGCTGCTTCTGGACGGCATCGGTGATACGCTTCGCGTTTCGCTGACGGACGATACCGTACACGAGGTGCGCGCCGGATACGATATTCTGCGTGCCTGTGGGCATGAAGTGCCCGGTCCGGAGCTGATCTCCTGCCCGACCTGCGGCCGTACCCAGATCGATCTGGTCGGTCTTGCAAAAGAGGTGGAAAGCCGTCTGGAGGACTGCCATAAAAACATCAAGGTAGCTGTAATGGGCTGTGTTGTAAACGGCCCCGGCGAGGCAAGAGAGGCGGATATCGGCATTGCGGGCGGCAAGGACTGCGCCGTGCTGTTTGTCAAAGGACAGCAGGTGCGTACGCTTCGTGAAAATATTGTTGATCAGTTGATGGAAGAGATCGCAAAACTGTAATTGCGTTGTGAAATATCGAAGGGAACTTACCGTTGAAACCACTTCTCACTCGGATCTTTGGCGAATTTCTGCCGGAAGAGCTTGCGCAGACCCTGCAGGGAACCTTGCTGGAATGCGTGGAAGCTGACCGGAAAAGACATAAAGTATGTTTGAAACTGCGCAGCAGTGCTCCTGTCACGGGAAAGCTTGCTGCGCAGCTTTGCTCTGCCGTTTCGGGCTTTTTTGTAGAATATACGGATATTTCGATCCGCTCTTTCTTTGATTATGAAAAAATCACGGAAGAGGCGGTTTTTTCCTTGACGGAAGAGTTGAAAGAGCAAGGGCTTCCCGTCAATGGTTTTGTCAGCGCCGGTGCCATTCAGGTGGAAGGCGAGACGATACGTGTCAATGTCTGGCACGGGATGGATATTCTGCGGGAGTGCGAGCTGGAGAAGAAACTGGCGGCGCTGATCGCACAGAGGACCGGAAAAATGCCTGTCGTGACGCTTTGCGCTGCGGAAGGAAAACCGCCTGCGGTGGAAAAAGAAGAACCGGTCATTCTCAGAGAGGTGCCGGCAATTTCCGGCGGCGTCAAAAAGCCCAGGGTACAAGTGGTTCTACCCGGTGTCGAGCTGGACGACAGTGAAACGCAGCTCTTCCACGGCAAATCATTCAAGCCGAATGCAATAAAACCGCTGGGTGAACTTGGCACCGAAGCCGGACGGTTCATGATCTGGGGAGATGTGTTCTTTGTGGAATTCAGCGGTAACCGCCGGAAGGTGTGTACTATTTCCATCACAGACTATACCGGATCCGTCAATCTCAAAATTTTGTCCGGTATGGATGAGGATCCGGATAAATGGCAGGCGAAGTGGGAGAAAATCAAAAAAGGGGATACGCTCGTCGTTCGAGGTGAGTATTCCTTTGATAAGTATCTTGGCGATTATGACGTAAACCCATATGATATCATCAAAGTGGTGCGTGTACCCCGCAAAGATACCGCGGAAGAGAAACGAATCGAGCTTCATCTGCATACCAAGCTCAGCTCCATGGACGGATTTTGTGACCCGGGCGAAGTGGTCAAAACGGCGTACCGCTGGGGGCATCCGGCTGTTGCTATCACCGATCACGGCGTGGTGCAGGGGTTCCCTGAAGCAATGCTGGCGGCGGCGGATATCCGAAAAAAGGACCCGAAATTCAAGCTGATCTACGGCGTGGAAGCTTACTTCGTGGACGATATGATCCCCATCGTGTACGGAAACGCACAGGGAGATCTGTTGCAGACTGAATTTGTGGTTTTCGATATTGAAACCACCGGCCTTTCGCCAAAAGAAGATAAGATCATTGAGATAAGCGCCATTAAAGTGCAGGGCGGCCGGACGGGCGAGGTATTCAGTACCTTCGCAGATCCCGGTATGCCCATTCCGCCGCGTATCACCGAGTTGACAAGTATCACCAACGACATGGTCAAAGGTGCACCTGACCAGAATACCGCTGTCAGAAGTTTTCTTGAGTTTGCAGGAAATGCACCGCTTGTGGCGCATAACGGACACACTTTTGATATCCGCTTTATCCGCAATGCGGCAAAAGCAGCCAAAATCAAGCTCAAAAACAGCTATGTTGATACGCTGCCGCTGGCGCAAAGCCTGTTTGTCGGTTTGCGCAACTATAAGCTGGATACCATTGCGCAGCATCTGGAGCTGGAGGAGTTCCATCATCATCGCGCCGAGGATGACACCCGTGTTCTGGCGGAGATATTCATAAAATGTCTGGAGGATCTCCGTTTCCGTGCCGTTATGCGGCTGGAGGACATCAACACCGGTCTTGGCGGCGCGCGCGAGCTGGCAAAGCGTAATTTCCATATGATCCTGCTTGTCAAAAACTCCATGGGCCTGAAAAACCTGTACAAGCTTATCTCAAAGGGACATGTGGATTATTTTTATAAGGTCCCCCGCATTCCGCGCAGCGAGCTGAACAAGCACCGCGAAGGCCTGCTGATCGGCAGCGCCTGCGAAGCCGGACAGCTTTTCCGTGCCATGCTGGACGGCGCCAGCTTTGAAGAACTGTGCGATATGGCGGAGTATTACGACTATCTTGAGATACAGCCCATCGGCAACAATGAGTTTATGATCCGCAACGGTAAGGCGAAGGGCCCGGAAGATCTGCGTGATTTCAACCGCACCATCCTGAAGATCGCGGACAAGCTTGGCAAGCCCGGCGTGGCCACCGGCGACGTGCATTTTATGAATCCGGAAGACTCAGTCTACCGTGCTATTCTGATGGCGGGCCATGGTTTTTCAGACGCAGACCAGCAGGCGCCGCTGTATTTCCGTACCACAGATGACATGCTGCGGGAATTTTCCTATCTAGGCAAAGACCGTGCCCGTGAGGTGGTCATCACAAACCCGAAAAAGATCGCGGACATGATCGAGGCGGATATCCGCGCCATACCGCTGGGAACATATACTCCCACTATTGAAGGGGCCGACATCTCTCTGCGCGAAGATACCATGCGCAATGCCAAGGAACGTTACGGCGATCCTTTGCCGCAGCTGGTGGAGGAACGTCTGACCCGTGAGCTGGACTCCATTATCAAACACGGCTTTGCCGTGCTGTACGTCATTGCGCAGAAGCTGGTGCTGAACAGCGAGGCGCACGGTTATCTGGTCGGCAGCCGTGGTTCGGTCGGTTCTTCCGCTGTGGCGCATTTTTCCGGTATTTCTGAGGTAAACAGTCTTCCGCCGCACTATGTATGCCCGGCCTGCAAATGGTCGGAATTTTATACCGATGGTTCCATTGCGGACGGATTCGATCTTCCGGATCGCAACTGCCCCGTATGCGGGACAAAGTGTATCGGCGACGGCCATGACATTCCCTTTGA
Source organism: uncultured Faecalibacterium sp. (assembly GCA_964649475.1). Taxonomy (GTDB): domain Bacteria; phylum Bacillota; class Clostridia; order Oscillospirales; family Ruminococcaceae; genus UBA1762. The sequence continues at coordinate 8,303 of CAZYRD010000059.1, read as the reverse complement.
GACTTTCCTTGGCTTTGACGGTGACAAGGAGCCGGATATCGACCTGAACTTCTCCGGCGATTTCCAAAGCGAATCTCACCGCTATACCGAGGAATTGTTCGGCAAAGAGTACGTTTTTAAAGCTGGAACCATTTCCGGCCTGCAGGATAAGACCGCTTACGGTTATGTGAAGAAATATCTCAGCGAGCGGAACAAAGTAGTCAACAAGGCTGAAGAAAACCGTCTTTCGCTGGGCTGCACCGGTGTAAAACGTACCACAGGTCAGCATCCAGGCGGCATGGTCGTTGTGCCCAGCGTGGATGAGATCTACAATTTCTGTCCCATCCAGCATCCGGCGGACGACAAGGAAAAAGGCGTGTATACCACGCATTTTGAATTTAAATATCTGCATGATACCATCCTGAAGCTTGACGAACTGGGCCACGATGTGCCCACTATGTACAAGCATCTGGAGGATATGACCGGCATCAAAATGGATGACGTGCCCATGAACGACCAGAGGGTGCTTTCGCTGCTCACTTCCACCGAGGCGCTGGGCATCACGCCGGATGATATTGGCAGCCAGACCGGCACCTTCGGTATTCCGGAAATGGGCACGAACTTTGTTCGCAACATGCTTATCGAAGCACAGCCCAAGAGTTTCTCTGACCTTATTCAGATCTCCGGCCTTTCCCACGGTACCGACGTATGGAACGGCAATGCGCAGGATCTGATCCGCGAAGGGACCTGTACCATTTCCGAGGTTATCGGTACCCGTGACGGCATTATGACCTATCTGCTGTACAAAGGCGTGGAAAAGAAGAGCGCGTTTACCATCATGGAGCTTACGCGAAAGGGCAAGGTTGCAAAGGGAGGTTTCCCGCCGGGCGTGGAGGATATGCTGCGTGAGCACGGTGTTCCGGAGTGGTATCTGGAAAGCTGTAAAAAGATCAAATACATGTTCCCCAAAGCACATGCCGTGGCGTATCTGATCGCAGCTATCCGCCTGATGTGGTTCAAGCTGTATCATCCGCTGGCGTTCTACGCCACGTATTTCACGGTACGCGGCGATGCGATCGATTACGAAGCGGCTATCGGCGGCCGAGCTGTTGCGCAGCGTAAACTGCACGAAGTTATGCAGCGCCTGAAGGAAGAAAAAAACGGTAAGGACGAAGAACTTCTGGTATCGCTGCAGATCGTTTGCGAAATGGTCGCCCGCGGCTATGAGTTTGCCCCCATCGAGCTTGGTAAAAGCGAGGCAAAACGCTATGTCATTGAGGACGGAAAGATCCGGCTGCCGTTTGCATCCATGAAAGGCATCGGTGAATCCGCCGCTATCGCCATGGAACAGACTGCCAAAAAGGGCGACTATATCTCGGTGGAAGAATTCCAGCAGCAATCCGGCGTTTCCAGCGCCATCATCGAACAACTGCGAGAGGCCGGCGTTCTTGCCAACCTTCCCGAAAGCAATCAGGTGACATTCTTCTGATCCATAATCTGTTATTTGAGGAGAGACTATGCGTACCATCATTTATCGCGGGCTTCGGCCTGTTACACTGCAGCAGTTTTTGCAGCAGCAGTTTCCGCTGCTTACAACCGGCCAGTGCAATAAATTCCTGCGCGAAAACAAAATCAAACTCAACGGCAAAAAACAGCCGCTGAGTACGGCACTCCGTCCGCATGACGAGATCAAAATCTTCATTCAGGAAGAATTTCTGCAGATCCCTACGGAAGAAAACCGGTATCAGTTTGCGGGCGAACTGGACAGCGTTGTGTTTGAAGACGCCGATCTTCTGGTTGTGGATAAACCGGCAGGCCTTGCGGTAAGCGATGAGGATGGCGCTGCACGGGACACTCTTTTGCTGCGTGCCAAAAAATATCTGGTCAAGAACGGTTCCAATGCGGAGCCGCGGCTGTGTCATCGTCTGGATACCGGCACCTCCGGCCTTGTGCTGATCGCCAAAAATGAAAAAGCCGAAAAATTTCTTACCAACATGATCCGTGAGCACCGCATCCGCAAAGAGTATGTGTGCGTGACGTTTGGCCGTCCGCAGCCCGCAGCCTCCACGCTGCGTGGGTACCATGTAAAGGATGCCGCGGCAGGGCGCGTTTATATCCAGAAGAACTCTGCGCCGGACGCCAAAAAAGTCGAGACCCGTTACGAGACCATGGCCGTCAGCGGACGGCTTGCATTGCTGAAGGTGGAGATCATCACCGGACGCACACATCAGATCCGCGCGCATCTGGCGGATATCGGCTGTCCGATTCTGGGTGACGGCAAATACGGCAACAATGCGGCAAACCGGGAACTGAAGTTGAAATATCAGGCTCTGTGCGCCTGGCGTCTGACGTTTCCCGTCATTGAAGGCAGCTATGCGGCATGGTCTGAGCTGAAGCTGAATGCAAAAAAGCCCTGGTATTTTGATCAGGTGCTTGATGGTACTTTAAAATAAAGTCCAATAAAGCTGTTTGCTATATTTTCTTGTTAAAAGTATGGTAAACAGCGGTTATTTGTGATATAATAATCCAATGGCATGATGCCCGAGGACGTAAAAGGAAGGAGTACAGTTTACGTGGAACTGAAACAGGCAAAAAATCGCGTACAGGAACTGCGTGAAACAATTGAATATCACTCCAACCTTTATTACAATCAGGATGCCCCGGAGATCAGCGACTACGAATACGATGTGTTGACCCGTGAATTGCGGGCGTTGGAGGATGAGTTTCCCCAGCTGATCACGACGGATTCCGCCACACAGAAGGTCGGAGGCACAGCGGCACGCGGCTTTGAAAAAGTGGTTCATGCAGTGAAAATGGAAAGTCTGCTGGATGCCTTTTCCGAAGATGAGGTCAGGGAGTTTGACCGGCGTGTGCGTGAGGCTGTGCAGGATCCGGTCTATGTCGTCGAAGCGAAGATCGACGGTCTTTCGGTCAGTCTGGAATACGAAAACGGCGTGTTCGTTCGTGGTTCCACCCGTGGAGACGGTACGGTGGGCGAGAACGTGACCGAAAATCTGCGCACGGTGAAAGAAATTCCAAAGCGTCTTGAAAATGCGCCGGAGTTTCTGGAGGTGCGCGGAGAGGTATATATGCCGCGCTCCGCTTTTGTGCAGCTTGTGCAGGAACAGCTGGAAAATGAAAAGCAGCCGTTCAAAAATCCGCGCAATGCCGCGGCAGGCAGCCTGCGGCAAAAAGATTCAGCTGTAACGGCACAGCGGAATCTGAGTATTTTCGTATTCAATATTCAGCAGCTGCGCGGTGCGGAAGTGCATTCGCATTCCGAAAGTCTGGACTATGTAAAACAGTTTGGTATTCCGGTCTCGCCGTATTATACCAGCTATACGGATATCGAGGATGTGCTTGCGGAGATCCGCCGGATAGGCGAACTGCGAAACACACTGCCCTTTGATATCGATGGCGCAGTTGTTAAGGTCAATAACTTTACGCAGCGGGAGCTGCTTGGCAGCACGGCAAAGTTTCCCCGCTGGGCGGTTGCGTTCAAATATCCGCCTGAAGAAAAGGAAACGGTTCTGAACGAAATTGAAATTACGGTGGGGCGTACAGGCGTGCTGACGCCGACCGCAGTATTTGATTCCATTCTTTTAGCCGGTACCAGCGTATCGCGGGCCATTCTCCATAACGAGGATTTCATACGCGAAAAAGACGTCCGCCTTGGCGATACCATTGTGGTCCGCAAAGCGGGCGATATCATCCCCGAAGTCGTGTGTGTAAAAACACACGCCGAGGAGAGCATCCCTTACGAAATGCCGCGTGTCTGCCCAAGCTGCGGCGAACCGGTCTCAAGGCTGGAAGATGAAGCCGCGCTGCGGTGTACCAATCCGGAATGTCCGGCACAGCTGCTGCGCAATCTCATCCATTTTGCCTCGCGAAATGCGATGGACATTGAAGGTCTGGGCGAAGCTGTTATGACCCAGCTTGTGCAAAAAGGCATGGTACAGCGCGTATCGGATATTTTTGCGCTGGAACGACAGCAGCTGCTTGCCCTGGATAAATTCAAGGAAAAATCAGCGGACAATTTGCTGAACGCCATTGAAGAAGCGAAAAACCGTAATCTGGACAAACTGGTGTTTGCGCTTGGTATCCGGAACATCGGCGAAAAGGCGGCGGCGATCCTTGCGGAAAAATTCCGCGAGCTGGAAACGCTTGCCGAAACCACTGCAGAAGAGATTTCTACGATCGACGGCATGGGCGAGATCATGGCGCAAAGTGTTGTGGACTTCTTTGCGAAAGAGGGCACAAAGGACCTGCTGGCAAGACTGAAGGCCGCCGGCGTCAATTTCCGGTATCAGGGTGAGGAGAAAACCGACATTCTGGCCGGAAAAACACTGGTGGTAACAGGTACGCTGCCCACGCTCTCCCGCAGCGAGGCGGAAGCGCTGATCGTGAAAAACGGCGGCAAAGCGACGGGCTCGGTTTCAAAGAAAACCGCCTATGTGGTTGCGGGCGAGGCCGCCGGCAGCAAGCTGACCAAAGCGCAGGAACTGGGGATCCCCGTGATCTCGGAACGGGAACTGCTGCAGATGGTCGGACAGCAGTAAACAGAAACATCAGCAGAAAGCAGAGCTTTCGTGCTTAATTAAATGGAGGACATGAAAAATGGATGTCAAACGCGTTGCCAAGCTGGCACGTCTGCGTATTCCGGAAGAAAAAGTTGCAAAAATGGAAGCGGATATGACGGATATTCTGCGCATGGTGGAAAATCTGCCCGATCTTTCCAGTGCGGATGCGCTTATCGATGTGGACAACACCATGGAGCTGCGGGAAGATGTGATCCTTCCTTCTTATCCCCGTGACGAGATCCTGAAAAATGCGCCCAAGGCAGTGGCCGGCTGTATTGTCGTGCCCAAGACCCTGGACTGAGAAAGGGGAGGGAACAAAATGGAAATCTTTAAACTCAGTGCAACCGAGATGGCGCAGAAGCTGCGCAGCAAGGAGCTCAGCGCTGCCGAGATCGCCGAAGCATCCATTGCACGTATTGAGGCTGTGGAGCCGCAGGTCGGCGCTTATCTGACCGTCACCGCCGAGCAGGCTCTTGCCACCGCCGCAGCTGTCGATGCAAAAATCGCTGCCGGTGAGGAGATCGCTCCGCTGGCCGGTATTCCCGTTGCCATCAAGGACAATATCTGCACCAAAAACGTAAAAACCACCTGCGCCTCCCGTATGCTGGAGAACTTTGTGCCCCCCTATGACGCCACTGTCATGGAAAAGCTGAATGCACAGGGCGCTGTGATGACCGGAAAGCTGAACATGGACGAGTTTGCCATGGGCAGCTCCTGCGAGAACTCCTATTTTAAAATGACCCGAAATCCGTGGGATATCAGCCGCGTGCCCGGCGGTTCTTCCGGCGGCAGCGCTGCGGCGGTTGCCGCCTGCGAAGTGCCCCTTTCTCTGGGCAGTGACACCGGCGGTTCCATCCGCTGCCCGGCGAACTTCTGCGGTGTTATCGGTCTGAAACCCACCTATGGCGCGGTTTCCCGTTTCGGCCTTGTTGCGTTTGCTTCTTCGCTGGATCAGATCGGTCCCTTTGCACGTACTGTGGATGACACCGCGCTGCTGTTCAAGGCGATCTGTGGTGCGGACAAGCAGCATGACGCCACCAGCAAGGAATACGAGCTTGGCAAGCTGACCGAGTCCGTCCGCGGGCTGCGCATCGGTCTGCCCAGAGAGTATTTCGGCGAGGGTATTTCCTCTGATGTGCGCAGCAGCGTTCTGGCTGCTGTGGAGCAGTACCGTGCCCTTGGCGCCGAGATCGTGGACGTGTCCCTGCCGTCCACTCCGTATGCACTTTCTGCATATTACATCATTGCTTCCGCAGAGGCTTCCTCCAATTTGGGCCGTTACGACGGCGTAAAGTACGGTTTCTGCGGCGACCGCAGCGGTTCTCTTTCTGAAATGTACGAGACCACCCGCAGCCAGGGCTTTGGCGACGAGGTACAGCGCCGTATCATGCTGGGTACTTATGTGCTTTCCAGCGGTTACTACGATGCTTATTACAAGCGCGCCAAGCTGCTGCAGAAGAACATTGCGGTAGAATTTGAAGAGGCCTTTAAAAAGTGTGATGTGCTGGCTACGCCCGTCAGCCCCACTACGGCTTTCAAGCTGGGTGAGCGTGTGGATGATCCGCTGGCCATGTATGCGGCCGATGTCTGTACCATCAACGTAAATATTGCCGGTCTTCCCGGTATCAGCATTCCCTGCGGTTTCGGTTCGGACAATATGCCCATTGGTCTGCAGCTGATCGGTCCCAAGTGGAGCGAGGCCATGCTGCTGGGCGTGGCAAAATGCTACGAAACTGCCGTTGGCGGCTTTGCAGTAAAGGAGATGTAAGACGATGAATAAAGAATATGAAGTGATCGTCGGTATGGAAGTCCATGCCGAGCTGTGCACCAGGACCAAAATCTTCTGCAGCTGCAAAAACTCCTTTGGTGCCGAGGTCAACACCCAGTGCTGCCCGGTATGTATGGGTATGCCCGGCACTCTGCCTGTGCTGAACAAGCAGGTGGTGGATTACGCCATCCTCATGGGTCATGCGCTGAACTGCAGCATCAACCGTGTTACCAAAAACGACCGTAAAAACTATTTCTATCCCGACCTTCCCAAGGCTTATCAGATCTCCCAGTTTGACATTCCTCTGTGCGAGCATGGCTATCTGGACATTCTGGTGGGCGGTGAAGAAAAGCGTATTGGCATCACTCGAATCCACATTGAAGAGGACGCCGGCAAGCTGATCCATGCGGACGGTTTTGAAGGAACGCTGGCTGACTTCAACCGCTGCGGCGTGCCGCTGATCGAGATCGTATCCGAACCGGATCTGCGCGGTGCCGAGGACGCCAAAGCTTATCTGGAAGCGATCACCTCCATTCTTCTGTATCTGGGCATTTCTGACGCCAAGATGCAGGAGGGCAGCGTCCGTGCCGACGTCAACGTTTCCGTCCGCCCTGTTGGTCAGAAGGAGTTTGGTACCCGTACCGAGATGAAGAACGTCAACTCTTTCGGTGCCGTGTACCGTGCCATCCAGTACGAGGCCTCCCGTCAGATCGAAGTTCTGGAAGCCGGCGGCACGATCGATCAGGAGACTCGGCGCTGGGACGATGCCAAGGGCGAAAGCGTGCTGATGCGCTCCAAGGAGGACGCACAGGACTATCGTTACTTCCCGGATCCCGACCTGCTGACCTTTGAAGTAAGCGAAGCCCATGTGCAGGAGCTGAAGGATTCCGTGCCCGAACTGCCGGTGGCCAAAACGATGCGGTATGTCAAAAACTTCGGTCTGGTACAGATCGATGCGCAGCTGCTGGCTTCCAATAAGGCGCGTGCCGCCTTCTTTGATGAGTGTGCTGCACTTGGCAAAAATGAGCCCAAGCTGATCGCCAACTGGATCATCGGCGATATCGCAAAGTATCTGAATGAGAACCGCCTTGAGATCACCGATACTGCTCTGACGGTCGAAGGTCTGAGCGAGATGATCACTCTGATCGAAAAAGGCACGATCTCCAATACCGCAGGCAAATCCGTTCTGGAAGTGCTGCTGAAAGAAAGCCGTTCTCCGGCGGTTATCGTTGCCGAGCAGGGCCTGGCCCAGATCAGTGATAACTCCGCTCTGCAGACCATTGTGGATGACATCATTGCCGCAAATGCGAAGGCTGTTGAAGACTACAAAAAGGGAAAAACCAATGTTGCAGGCTTCCTTGTCGGTCAGTGCATGCGCGCCAGTAAGGGCAAGGGGAACCCCGGCATTCTGCGCGCGATGGTCATTGCGGCGATCGAAAAGCAGTAATATAGACATTACAAACTGAATATACGGCAAAAAACATCGTGTGAAGCATAATAACTTTACACGATGTTTTTTTGTTTTTCGGAAAAGGACTGGAAGATATAACAGAGATATGTTAAAATAAACCATAGAAAAACCAAAAGAGGGGATGTACAGCACATGATTGAGCCAAAATGGATTTGGTATCCCGGAGATTTCGAAATTTATCACAGCAACAAAGTGCATTCAAGACGCGAGGACTTCGGCTTGGAATATCCTCCTGTATGGATGCAGTACAGCCCGTATCCACGCGTTGACCTGCGTAAAACAGTGCGCTGCGATGAAGAACGCACGATTGTTGTACATGCCAACGATGATACGATGGGTATGGTGGTGATCGACGGGAAACACCAGCATGTTGGGTTGGAGATGCCTATTGCATTGCCCGCGGGCGAGCATGAAATTATGTTGCGTCTGTACAGCCTGACCGGCTTGCCCTGTGCCTTTATTGATGACCCTTATTACGGTACGGATTCCAGCTGGAGCGTCAGCA
>CAZYRD010000058.1:0-12641 GCA_964649475.1 uncultured Faecalibacterium sp. | reverse complement strand
TTTTTCTGTTGGAAGATTGTGAAAAAATACAGGCATTTTCACCGGTTTTTCGGTGTTTTTTCCCTGTTATACCGTCGCTGCGCTCTCCGGATACTGCACGGTATACTCGCCGCTGTCCAACTGGACGGTGATGCGGGTGCCGTCCTCGAACACGGTGAACTGATGCCGCCAGTCATCCCCCACAAAGCCGAAGTCCACGATCTTCTGTTCCGCCAGACGCGCGTGCAGCTCCAGCGCGATGCGGCCCTTTTCGACGTTTTCTTCGGTTTCTTCAATATCATAGTATACCGGGCTGCCGGTGAGGATGGCCCAGTGCAGGCCGGTGTCGTTCTTCGCCAGACCGAACCCGCCGGTTTTATCAATACCGATCCACGGCATGACCATGCAGTCGTGGTAAACCATCGCCATCAGCGGCACGGCGGGGGCAAAATGGGTGTTGTCCCCCTCCGGAAAGAACGGGTCGGCGTTGACCATGAACGGCACCTGATGGCACAGCGCCACCACCGGCAGCATGGTCTCGCCGCCCTCCTCCGAGCTGACGATGATGCCCCTGCGGGCGACCTCTTCAATGGCGGCGCGGCGGTTGGCAGCGCACTGCTCGCGGGTGACGCGGTGCAGCGGGTGGATGCACTCGTCCAGCTCGACGATGTTGAACACATCCAGATAGGCGGCCTCCACCCTGATATCCGCCTGCTCCAGCAGATCGTAGTTGCGCTTGACAAAATCAATGGCACGGGCGCTGCACAGGAAGGTCTGGTTGCCGCCGTTCCATGCGTTGACCTCAAACCGGGTACCGTCCGCCCGGTGCTGGGCCAGATGGTCCGCATAGCTGGGCGCATCCAGGTAATAATCGCGGTACTGGTCATGGATGCCGAACACATAGCCCAGCCGCTGCGCCGTCTGCGACAGCTGCCGCATGCCGTCCACGCCGCCGCAGATCTCATTGGGCGGGAACACGTCCGGATGCTGGCTGTCGTAGCCCATGCGTACCCATCCGTCAAAATGCAGGTAAGCGTCGCGGACGCCCTTTTCATACAGCGCTTCCAGCTGCTGTGCGCGGCGCTCAAAGGTGGTGCAGCGGATGTTGTGGGCGTCGTCGCCGGGGATGTACATGCGGCTGTCCGGGGCGTACTGGGTCAGCAGCTCGCTGTGCACGATGGGCGCACCGTACAGACGGCGCACTGCCGGATTGAGGGCGGCCTTTTCCTTCAGCGTTTTGGCGCGGCCCTGCAGGTCGGCATAGGCACGGTAGGCTTTGGCAAACGCCATCACCGAGCAGTCGTCCACAAACTGATACCGCACGGTGCGCACGCCGGTCATATAGCCCAGACTGGTGCGGAAAAACGTCTGCACCAGCGTATGGCTGCCGCCGGGATGATCCAGCGTATACCCTGCATCATAGGGCGTGTGCCAGATGCCCAGCAGGCCGGCGCTGCCCTTTGCCAGCGCGTAGAAAGGCATATACGCGTTGCGTTCAAACAGGTAATGCGGCGCAAAGCTTTTCACTTCCTGCGGGTGACGCGCCGGGATCAGCATACCCTGCATTTTGGGCAGCAGGGTATAGCTGTCCTCTTCCGCCTGACCGAAGCGCACCGCCGGCGGGAACAGCAGCCGTCCCTCCGGGGCATAGGCGTCGCCCTCCACAATAGCGGAAACGTCAAAATAGGTTTCAAACAGGCTGAGTGCCAGCGTGATGCGCAGCTGCGGGGCACGGGCGAAGCCCTCGTACACGGCGGTCAGCTCCTGCGCCAGCACGTTTTCAAAGCAGGTGACGGTGCAGCGCTGTGCCGCGGTCAGCGGCAGAGTACGCTCCGCGTCCTTCAGGACGATCTCTCCCGCATCAAAATTCCAGTCCGCCGCGCCGCCCTCCGCGGTACGCCGCACTGAAAAATACCCGGTGGCGCAATCAAAAGTCAGGGCGTTGCAGCCAAAACGCAGTGTGTATTGCATAACAAAACCCTCCTGTTTTTACAGCAGTCATTTTCACATTCAGTGTAGCAACAACCAACGGCCGCTGTCAAGACGCAAATAAAAAAAACAGGCCGTGCCGCAGGTTTTCTTTTGCGGCAGACCCGTTTTCGATCAGTTGTTCCGTTTTAAAGCTCGCTGTCAAAAAAGCGGCAGCTTTCGGCGGCGGCGTTTTCAATGCAGGCGGCAAGCTGCTCCACACTGTCAAACTTCTGCACCGGCTGCAGATACCGGTGAAAGCTGACCCGGGGGCTTGTGCCGTAAGCGTTGCCCTGCCAGCGGCAGAGGAAGCTTTCGCAGGTAACGGTGTGGCCGTCCACGGTGGGACGGCTGCCCAGCCCGGTGGCAGCGGGCACGCACGTGCCGCCCACCTCGGCGCTGGTAATGTACACGCCCTGCGCCGGGCGCTGCATGGAGGCGGGATAGAGCTGGTTGATGGTGGGGTACCCCCACGTGCTGCCGATGCCCCGTCCGTGCTGCACGGGCAGATCGATGGCGTAGGGCTCGCCCAGCAGCCGGTTGGCCTCCCCGATGCGGCCCTGCTCCAGCAGGCCGCGGATGCGTGTGGCGCTGACCGGCGCGCCGTCCAGCTCCTCCAGCGGAAACGCGTTCACCGCAATGCCGCGGGCTTCGCACAGAGCGCACAGCAGGGGCACGTCTCCCGCAGCCTTTGCGCCAAAACGGAAATTGTCCCCGCAGAATACTGCGGCGGCGTTCAGCTTTTCGCACAGGATCTGCCGCACGAATTCCTCCGGCGTCAGCGCCGCGATGGCGTCAAACTCCTCACACAGGATCTCTGCCGCACCGGCGGTGCGCAGACGGCGGCAGCGCTCGCTGAGGGTGAGGATATCCGCCCCCTTGGTGCGCTTTTCGCCGAAATGAAAGGTGAAGGCCGCCGGGGTGCAGCCGTTGGCGGCAGCCCAGTCCGCAGCGGCGCGCAGAATGCGCCGGTGACCCAGATGCACGCCGTCGAAATAGCCCAGTGCCACTGCGCTTTTCTTCTGCATGAAAACGGCCTCCTTTCCCGTGATCTTCCCCGCATCCGTATGCCGGTGCGGGCCGAAAGCAGACGGCGCGGTTACCGTTCCGTGCTTACCGTTCGATAAACAGCTTCTCCACCTGCAGGGTGTTCTCTTTTACTGCAGCGACGCCGTAAAATGCACCGCTTTCGTCATAGATGCGCAGACGGCCGTCCGGATGCGCAAAGCGGCAGGGCGAACCGTTTTTCAGTTTCTCAATGATGCGGGCGTCCACGCTTGCGGCGGGCAGCGCGTCAAACACGGTGTCCACCCCGGCCAGCAGGCTCTGCAGGCTGCCGTCCTCTTTTGCGCGCTGGATCTGCTCCAGCGTCAGGGCGCCCTGCAGCGTATACCGGCCGCTGCGGGTGCGGCGCAGGCTGCACATGGCGGCAGGCGCCCCCAGCGCGGCGCCGATATCCTCCAGCAGAACACGCACGTAGCTGCCCTTGCTGCAGGCGATGCGCAGCAGATACTCGTTTTCGCCGGTCTGCTCCAGCAGCTCCAGTTCAAACACGGTGATGGTACGCGGCGTGCGCTCCACCGTCTCGCCTTTGCGGGCCAGCTTGTAAAGCGGCTGCCCGTTGACCTTGACCGCCGAATACATGGGCGGCAGCTGCTGCTGTTCCCCCATAAAAGACGGCAAAACCGCGAGCAGGGCCTGTTTGCTCACGGTAACGTCCGCGGTGCGCAGCACGGCACCCGTGGTATCGCCCGTGTCGGTGGCGACGCCGAAGCGCACCCCCGCGACATATTCCTTGGTATGGTCGGTCTGCAGGTCCACCGCGCGGGCGGCAGGGCCCACAAACACAGGCAGCACGCCGGTGGCCATGGGGTCCAGAGTGCCGCTGTGACCGATGCGCCGGGTGGCCAGAATGCCCCGCAGCTTGGCGATGACGTCAAAGCTGGTCCAGCCGGCAGGTTTATCCACGATCAGGATGCCGTTCACCAGTCGCCCTCCCCGGAGGACAGCTCCTCCGCCGTGGGCAGATGACGGGTCACTTCGGCCAGAAGCGCCTGCTTGGCGTTTTCCAGCCCACCGAACACCTCGCACCCGGCAGCACCGCGGTGTCCGCCTCCACCAAAGGCAGTGGCGACGGCAGAAGCGTTCATCTCTTCGGCGGCACGCACGCTGATCTTCCAGCTGCCGGAGGGCTGCTGACGCATGGTGATGCCTACAAATACGCCCTCGATGGCGCGGGCAATGCCGGTGGTGCTTTCCAGATCTGCGGGCTGGGCACCGGTGGCGGCAATTTCCTCCAGTGTCAGCCAGGTCAGGGCGCAGCGGCCTTCGTAATAGAACTCCATATTCTTGAGCAGCTGACGCTCCACAGCCAGCTGGCTGCGGCTTTTGCTTTCAAAAAGCTTGGCGTTCAGCTTGGTGTGATGCGCGCCGTGCTCCATCAGCTCGGCGGCGATCTTATGGGTCTCGGCGGTGACATTGGCAAATTTGAAGCAGCCGGTATCGGTGGCGACGCCGGTGTACAGGCAGTCCGCGATCAGCGGGGTGATCTCGGCGCCCATCTCCAGCAGAAGCTTATACATGATCTCGGCGCAGGCGGCGGCGGTGCCGTCCAGCACCAGACCGTCGGCATAGTGGGAATGCGATGCATGATGGTCAATGCACAGGTTGCTCTTCTGGGCCCAGTCGATGGTGCCGGGGCCGAACAGTTGCAGGCCGGCAACATCCACCGCCACGATGTATTCAGGCTCGAACTCGCCGGCGAAGGCGGTGACCTGCATATGGTCGTAGCGGACGGGGATGGGATCGCTGCAGGCGATGCCCACGGTCTTGCCCTGGGCCCGCAGCGCGTGCAGAAGAGCGGCTGCACTGCCGACGGTATCACCGTCGGGGTTTTTGTGGCACAGCAGCAGGATCTTATCCGCGGCAAGCAGGCGTTCCACTGCCTGTACCAGAGTCAGCATTTCGGTATTCATTCCTCTTCCAATCCTTTGATGATCTCGTTGATATGCATGGCGTAGGCAGAGCCGTCATCCGCCACAAACAGAAGCTCCGGCGAGCGGCGGATGTGCATGCGCTTACCCAGCTCGCTGCGCACATGACCGGCGGCCTTGCGCAGAGCGCTCACCGCGTCGTTCAGTGCATTTTCCTTTTCGCTCATCATGCTGATGTAGACCTTTGCGCTGGAAAGATCCGGCGCGGCTTCCACACGCATGACACTGAGCAGACCGGCGGAAAGCCGCGGGTCCTTCATTTCGCCGATGATCGCGATGAGCTCTCTGCGGATCTCCTCGTTCATGCGGCCGCGTTTTGAATTACGAGGCATAAGCCCTCCTGTATTTTACATCGTTTTCCGGCGGACGTTCTCCGCCCGCCGGAAAGCAGCTTCCGCGCATCAGTCGCGGTACTCTTCCATGATGAAGGCTTCGAGGATGTCGCCTTCCTTAATATCGGCAAATTTCTCCAGACCGATACCGCACTCGTAGCCGGTGGCCACTTCCTTGACGTCGTCCTTGAAGCGGCGCAGGCTGGCGATCTCGTCCTCGACGATGACGATGCCGTCACGCACCAGACGGATCCTAGCGTTGCGGGTGATCCTGCCTTCACGCACATAGCAGCCGGCAATGGCACCCACATTGCTGATCTTGAAAACGCTGCGCACCTCGGCATGGCCCAGCTCCACCTCGCGCACCTTGGGGGCCAGCATGCCCTTCATGGCATCGGTGACATCGTTGATGGCGTCGTAAATGACGCGGTACATACGCATCTCGACCTCGGCCTCGGCGGCTTCGGCTTTGGCGATGGAGTCGGGACGGACGTTGAAGCCGATGATGATGGCGCCGCTGGCGCTGGCCAGCGTGACGTCGGACTTGCTGATGGCGCCGACGCCGGCGTGGATGACGCGCACGCGCACCTCGTCGTTGGTGATCTTTTCCAGAGACTGCTTGACGGCCTCGGCAGAGCCCTGCACGTCGGCCTTGACGATGATGGGCAGCTCCTTGACGTCGCCCTGGGCGATCTGGCTGAACAGGTTATCCAGCGTGACCTTCTGGTAACGGCGGAACTGCTCCTCCTTGGCGGCGGCGGCGCGCTGCTCGGCCAGCTCACGGGCCAGCTTTTCGTCCCCGACCACGTCAAAGGTGTCGCCGCCCACGGGGACCTCGGTCAGACCGGTGATCTCAACGGGGGTGGAGGGACCGGCGGTCTTGATGGTGCGGCCCTTGTCGTTGGTCATGACACGCACACGGCCCACGGCGGTGCCGGCGATGATGATATCGCCCTGATTCAGGGTACCGCTCTGCACCAGCAGGGTGGCAACGGGGCCGCGGCCCTTGTCCAGACGGGCTTCCACAACGGTACCGCGGGCGCGGCGGTTGGGGTTGGCCTTCAGCTCCTGCACCTCGGCGGTCAGGTTGATATACTCCAGCAGATCCTCGATGCCGGCGCCGGTCAGCGCGGAAACGGGCACGCAGATGACGTCGCCGCCCCACTCCTCGGGAACCAGCTCGTACTTGGTCAGCTGTTCCTTGACGCGGTCGGGGTTGGCGGTGGGCTTATCCATCTTGTTGATGGCCACGATCAGCTGCACGCCGGCAGCCTTGGCGTGGTTGATGGATTCGACGGTCTGGGGCATGATGCCGTCGTCGGCAGCGACCACCAGAACGGCGATATCGGTCATGTTGGCACCGCGGGCACGCATGGCGGTGAAGGCCTCGTGGCCCGGGGTGTCCAGAAAGGTGATGACGTTGCCGTCTTTTTCCACCTGATAGGCGCCGATGTGCTGGGTGATGCCGCCGGCCTCGCCCTTGGTGACGTTGGTCTTGCGGATGGCGTCCAGCACGGAGGTCTTGCCGTGGTCGACGTGGCCCATGACCACAACGACGGGAGGACGGGTCTCCAGATTTTCGGCGCTGTCCTCGATCTCCTCGTTGAACAGACGCTCCTCGATGGTGACATGGACCTCTTTTTCCACCTTGGCACCCAGTTCTTCAGCCACCAGAGAGGCGGTGTCAAAGTCGATGACCTCGGAGATGCCGGCCATAACGCCCAGACCCATCAGCTTTTTGATGACCTGGCTGGCGGTGACCTTCAGGCGCTGGGCCAGCTCGCCGACGGTGATCTCGTCCGGGATCTGCACCTTCAGCTGAGCCTTGCGGGCCTTTTCCAGCTGGATGCGCTGCAGACGCTCGGCCTCGGTCTCGCGGTGCTTGCTGCCCTGCTGGGGCTTGTTGCCGAACTTGTTGTTGTTCTTGTTCAGCTTCTGCTTGCCGCCCTGATTGTCGTTCTTGCGCTTGCCGCCGCCCTGACTGCGGGACTGGGCAATGTCGTCGTACTTTTCGTTGAACTTATCCAGGTTGACGTCCACGGTGCGGGTGTCCACGGTACGGGTCACCACCTCGCGGCGGGCAGCGGGCTGTTCGTTCTTCTTTTCCTCGCGGTTCCTGGTGGGCATCTGTACCACGGAACCGTCGGCACGCTTCAGCGGCTCGTTGCGGCGGGCGGCGGCGCGGGCCTCCTCCTCCTTGCGGGCTGCTTCGGCAGCGGCCTTTTCCTCGGCGGCCTTGCGGGCGGCTTCGGCGGCGGCCTTTTCCTCGGCAGCCTTGCGGGCGGCCTCGGCGGCGGCCTTCTCCTCGGCGGCCTTGCGGGCGGCCTCGGCGGCAGCCTTTTCCTCGGCGGCCTTGCGGGAAGCTTCGGCGGCAGCCTTTTCCTCGGCGGCCTTTCTCTCGGCTTCCTTCTTTGCCTCCTCGGCACTGGCGAAATAGGCGTTGAAGTTTTCTACCTGCCGGGTGGCGGTGAAATGCTCAAACACCAGATTCAGCTCGGTGTCGGTCAGGTTGGCACTGGATTTTTTGGGCTCGGAGCCATCGGCAGCCAGCAGGTCGATGATCTGCTTGTTGGACACGTTCAGGTCACGGGCCAGATCGCTGAGTTTATATTTAACTATCATATACAGTAATTCCTCCTTAGTTCCCGTCGTTGGGCAGCTTGGCGCGGCACAGCATCGCCAGATTGGTATCGGTGACGGCCAGTACGCCCACTGCTTTGCGCAGGATCGCGGCCAGATCTTGTTTGGTCAGGGGCAGAGGCAGCACCTCGCAGCCGTCGCCCACCTCGCCGCACATCCACCGGATGCGGCGCAGGTTTCCTTCGGAAGCATCCTGCGCGTAAAGCACAAGACATGCTTTTCCGGAGAGCACGGCGTCCTTGACCGCGTCAAAACCCGCGATCAGCGCGCCGGCGCGGCGGCACAGGCCAAGCGCCCCCAGCAGTTTATCCGTTTCCATCGTCCGTCCCCCTTTTTTCAATTTCCTCGTTCAGGACGGCGTAGACCTCGTCCGAGATCTCACACTCCAGCGCACGCTCCAGCCGACGGGCCTTGCGGGCTTTCAGCAGGCAGTCGCGGCTGGGACACAGATAGGCGCCGCGGCCGTTCTTTTTACCGGTGGCGTCCACGCACACGGGGCCGTCCGCAGGGCGCACGACGCGCACCAGCTCTTTTTTGGGGCGGCCTTCCATACAGCCCAGGCATTTGCGCATGGGGATCTTTTTGACTGTCATGCTGCTTTGATACCATCCTTTCGTCTTACAGGGGATGCAGCGCTTTTTACGGCGCGGCGTTTTTTCAGGCGTTGGTGTCCGGCTCCTCGCCGTAGTAGCCGCTTTCGGGGCGGATGTCGATGTTGTAGCCGGTCAGACGGGCGGTCAGACGGGCATTCTGGCCCTTGTTGCCGATGGCCAGAGAGAGCTGGTGATCCGGCACGGTGACGCGGCAGCTCTTCTTTTCGCTGTCCAGGATCTCCACCTTGACCACGTTGGCGGGAGACAGGGCGGCGCTGATGAATTCGACGGGGTCGTCGCTGTAGCGGACGATGTCGATCTTCTCGCCGTTGAGCTCCTCAACAATGTTGGCCACGCGGGTGCCCTTGGGGCCGATGCAGGCGCCGACGGGATCCACGTCCGGGTTCTTGCTCCACACGGCCATCTTGGTGCGGGCGCCGGCCTCGCGGCTGATGGCCTTGACCTCAACGGTGCCGTCAAAGATCTCGGGAACTTCCATCTCGAAGATGCGCTTGACAAGACCGGGATGGGTGCGGCTGATCATGATCTTGGGGCCGCGCTCGGTGGCAAGGACGTCCACCACGTAAACCTTGATGCGCTGGCCCTCCAGCAGGACCTCGCCGGGCACCTGCTCGTTCTTGGGCAGGATGGCCTCGTTGCGGCCGATGCTCAGGCTGACCAGTCCGCGCTTCTCGTCCACGTTGTTGACGATGGCGGGCAGGATCTCGTGAGACTTGCTCTGCATCTCGGTGTACATCTGATTGCGCTCGGCGTCACGCAGGCCCTGACGGATGACGTGCTTTGCAGTCTGGGCGGCAATGCGGCCGAACTCCTTGGTCTTGAGGGGGATCTCCAGCATCTGGCCCACCTTGGCGGTCTTTTTCACCTTGACGGCGTCGCCCAGCAGGATCAGATGACGGGTGTCGGGCTCGGGCTCCAGCCCCTCTTCGTCCGCCTCGGGGAAGGCCTCGACGACCTCCTTGATGATGACGACGCCGAACTTGCCCTTCTCGTTGTCCATGTCCACGCGGATATGCTCTTCATCCACGTCGTAGTCTTTCTTTACGGCGCTTTCGATGGCCTTTTTGATGCGGTCCTTCAGCTCCTCCACGGGGATGCCGCGCTCGCGGGAAAGCATCTCCAGTGCGTCAAAGAAATTTTCTTCCGGCATTTTGTTTCTCGAAGCCATTTTTTCCAGTGTCCTCCCTGATACGGTCACCCAAGGCGGCCGTTCTTATTCATTGCGTTGCTTGTTTATTGTTTGTATGGATATGCGGCTTTCGCCGCCGTATGATACTTTTTTACAGATCGAGGTCGTCGTCCAGCTTGAGGAAGGCCAGCTCGCTTCCCACCAGCGGGGTGTCGCCGTTCTCATTGCGGATGCACCAGCCGTTGTCGGTGCGGCACAGGGTGCCGGAAACGTCGCGCCCGCCGCTTTCGGTATGGATGAACCGGGCGCTGACGGGCTCGCCCTCGCAGGCCTCGTAATGACGGGCGCGGGTCAGGCGGCGGCCAAGTCCCGGGGAACCGACCTCCAGAAAGTAGCTCTGCTCGATGGGGTCAGCCTCGTCGATGATGGGGTCCACCGCGCGGGAGGCCAGCTCGCAGGCGTCGGTGTCCATCATCTCGCCGTCGGCACGGTCGATGAGGATGCGCAGGAACCAGTTGGGACCTTCCTTCTCAAAGCGAACGTCCCAGACCGCAAAGCCGAGCTGTTCCAGTGTGGGGGTGACCAGCTCCTCCACCTCGGCGACAGTGTTGCGCTTTTGGTATTTTGCCATGTTGATTTTCTCCTGTTGTTCCAGTGATGTCTGCGTGCTCTGCACGGAAAAAACCTCCGCACAAAGACAAGAGAGCGAGCCTTTCGGCTCACTCTCCTTCACAAGCATATTCTTACAGTACATAGTATACCACACCGCCGCAAAATATGCAACCGTCCAAAATGACGATTCCCCGCTGTGGTTTCGGCCGGAAAATGGTATTTTTGCCATGAAACGCCGGTTTTACAGGCTTTTTTCGCAAAGCAGGCACAGCGCACAGGACAAAACCGCGGCAGTCTCGCCCCGCCTTATTTATACCGTTCCATGACCTTCGGCACGGGGCGGCCGGCTTCCCGGTAGGCTTCGGGCCGCCTTTGCGACAGGCGCGTCCTGCGCATGGACTCCCATCCGGTGAACAGCTCCGAGCCGTACTGGGGTGCCGGCTCTTTCCGGATATCCACCTCCGCCGTCACGACGTCCGCCCGTGTCCGGCTGCCCGCCGCCAGAACGCTGCCCATATTGTCCACGATGCAGCTGGGGTCGCGGCTGTCCAGATCCCCGTTCCCCGGCATACCCATGGCCACCGCCAGCGTCACGCTGTTTTCGTAGGCACGGCAAGGTACGTATTTCATCTCGCATCCCCATGTGGGCACCGCGATGATATCCGCCCCCAGAAGCGCCAGTTCTCTGGCGGCCTCCGGAAACTGCAGATCCCAGCACACCAGCATACCGATGTTTCCATACGGTGTCGCAAACACCTCGAATTTATCACCGTGTGTAAAAGCAAGCTCTTCTCCGGCGGGCAGATGTACCTTGTTATGCACGCCGACGATCGTTCCCTCCGGCCCGAACAGAACCGCGGAATTATAGGCCTTCCCGTCCTGAGAGGTATACAGACCGGCGACGATATACGCTTCATATTTTTTGCTCAGCGCACAGAAGCGCTGCATCAGCGGGCCGTCCAGAGGCTCTGCCATCTGCGCAAAATCGTAACGCGGATCCAGAGGGTTGACGCACCAGTTCAGTCCTTCGATGGTCACCAGCAGCTTTGTTCCCTGCCGCAGGATCTCTTCCATCCTTGCAAATTCCGCATCCATGTGTGCGGAATACGCTTCGATGCATCGCTCCAGCGGGTATTCCTCCAGCTGCTCAGGGCCGTAGTAAAAATCCTGTTTCGTCTGTAAAATGCTGATCTTCATCCCGTTTCCTCCGTTTTTTCCGGATTTTTCACTTCCGGATCCTGCCGCAGCTTTCAGCCGCCGCTTTCCGCAACGCCGTTACATCGAAACGCCGAACAGCGCCGCGGCGTTTTGGGCCGTCTGCGCGATCATTTCCTCCGCGGTCATGCCGTGCACGGCGGCCATGGCGGCGGCGGTGTACCGGATCATGCCGCTGTCACAGCGGCGGCCGCGGTTGGGCACGGGCGCCATGTAGGGGCAGTCCGTCTCCACCAGCAGCTGCTGCGGCGGCACGGCGGCCACGGCCTCCAGCGGACGCCGTGCGTTGGCAAAGGTGACCACGCCGGTAAAGCCGACGTACATGCCCATCTCCGCCAGCTCCCTCGCCATTTCGGCGCTGCCGGAAAAGCAGTGCATCACGCCGCGGGGGCGGTATCTGCGCACCAGCTCCATGGTGTCGCCGTGGGCCTCACGGTCGTGGATGACCACCGGCAGCTCCAGCTGCTTTGCCAGCTTCAGCTGCTCTTCAAAATAGAAGTGCTGCAGGTCGCGGGGGGTGTCCCAGTGGTAGTCGAGACCGATCTCGCCCACCGCCAGCACCTTGGGGTCCGCCCACAGCTCTTTGAGTTTTTCCAGATCTTCCGGCACGGACTCCTCCACGTTTTCGGGATGGATGCCCGCGGCGGCGTACATGCCCGGCCACTGCCGCGCAAGCTCCAGACATTTCACCGAATCCGCACGGGTGGTGCCGCAGTTGAGGATGTGCGACACCGGCCCGGCGAACAGCTCCGCGAGAAGCTGCTGCCGGTCGGCGTCAAAGCGTCCGTCGTTGTAGTGGGCGTGGCTGTCGAAAATTTTTGCAGTCATGGTGCTCCTTTTGCACCGCCGCAAAATGCTGCGGACGGCGCGTTTTTTCTTGAAAGGAAAGGCGGCGCCGGCTTACGGGCGCAGCGCCGCCTGAGTGTTGTTTTCTTTTATCAGCACAGCTTGGCGCCGGCAGGAATGGCGTCGTCCAGCATGACGAGGTTCAGCTTTTCCTCGCCCTTTTCGGTGTGCACGGCGCTCAGCAGCATGCCGCAGCTGGCCTGACCCATCATTTTGCGCGGGGGCAGATTGACGATGGCCGCCAGCGTCTTGCCCACCAGCTCTTCGGGTTTATAGTATTTGGCGATGCCGGACAGGATCTGCCGGTCGCTGC
>CAZYRD010000057.1:0-12659 GCA_964649475.1 uncultured Faecalibacterium sp. | reverse complement strand
CACGCGGGCAAGGTGGCGGCCGTCCGCCCGAATGTACACAGGCTTTTCGGGGTAATCCACCACCGGCGTCAGCGCGGCGGCGGCCAGCTTTTCGGTAAATTCACCGGCGCTCTGCTGCAGCATCACGCCCAGATCAAAGGGCTCGGGGTTGTTGGTCAGTGCTCCGGTGGAAGCCTTGCTCGCCTCCATCAGATCGTCGATCAGCTTTTTCAGCCGGGTGGACTGCCGGTCCAGTACGCTCACGTACTCCTGCAGTACGGGGCTTTCCGGCTTTTCTTTTTTGATCAGATCCACATAGTTGATGATGGAGGTCAGCGGCGTTTTGATATCGTGTGAAACGTTGGTGATCAGCTCGGTTTTCATGCGCTCGCTCTTCATGCGCTCTTCCACGGCTTTGGCCATGCCTTTGCCGATGTTGTTCACGTCCTCGCCCGCGGCACGGAAATCGCCGATCAGGCGGCGGGTGTCCACGCGGGAATCCAGCCGGCCGGCGGCAAGGTCGCGGCAGCCCTGCCGCACAGCGCGCAGGTTCAGCGCCACCACCAGCACGGCGGCAACCAGCACCAGCGTTTTTACAAGCCAGTAGAACAGCTCAATGTCTTCCTCGTACAGCAGATTGATAAGCCATATGGTGATGAAGAAGTCCGCGACCAGCACCACGCCAAGCCCAAGCGCGGTGCGCCAGACGATGGGCAGACTGCGCACCACATAGCACAGGCCCTGCCACACGCGGCGCACGCCGCGCCCCAGAAAGCTGAGAATATACCAGATGACGGTGTTTTTGCCCAGCGTGCCCAACTTGATACGGGTGGCCGCACTGAGGAAAAAGCCCAGAACGACGGTGGCGAAGGCCAGCACACACAGCGCAGCGGGGATCAGCCAGCCGAGAACCAGCGTATACGTCGCCTGTTCCGCACAGTAGATGATACACGCGCAAAGCAGAATGCACAGTCCGGTGCAGCAGGCGAGGTAAAGGTCGGCGGGAATGCGGTCCAGCAGGTTGGGGGTGATCTCCTCCCGCGCGGGGCGGCGCCCCGCCGCATGGAACAGATACACCAGCAGCAGAATACACAGCAGCAGGCCGCCGGCGATGATCCAGCCAAGATGGGGGCGCACCAAACACAGCAGGCGCACGGCGGTATCTATGGTGTAAAAGGTGTCCCGGACGGGCATTTCTTCCGGCAGATACATGTCGACGGTGACGGTGATGCTTCGGGGAGAACGAATGGTTTCGTCGCTTTGCTCCAGCAGTTTTTGTATGCCGGGCGTTTCTACAAGATTAAAGGACGTGGAATCGACAAGGTCGAACCAATCGCTCAAGTTGAATTGTCGGTGCAGAGAAACGCCGTCCTGCCAGATGCTGCTGTAGTTGGCATCAATGACATGGCCATTGAACGATACGCTATACCGCAGGTTGCTGCAGGCGGGGTCATATACGGCAGAAGCGCCTTCTTCGTAGAACAGGGAATACTGTACAAGGTCGTCCGTCAGGCCGGCAAGATACTGGTTCAGCGTGTTGCTGCGCAGCGTCTTTTCCGGCATGTGCAGAATATTTGCTTCGCCCATCAGGATCAGCCCGACGGTGCTGCCCGCTGCAGCCAGCAGGCAGACGGTACAAAGCGCAAAGGCGAGCAGCTTCAGTACAAAACCGTGGGTCAGTTTTTTCATGTGTGGATCATCCTTTCCTGTCCGTCTCCAGCCGGTAGCCCTTGCCCCATACCACCTTCAGGTAGCGCGGTTCGGCCGGGTCGATCTCAATTTTTTCGCGCAGATGACGGATGTGAACGGCGATGGTGCTTTCGGCGCCGTAGGGGGCGTCCTTCCACACGTTTTTGTAGATCTCCGCAGGAGAGAGCACCTCTCCGGCGCGGCGCATCATCAGCCGCAGGATGTCGTATTCGGTGGGGGTGAGCGAGATGTGCTCGCCGTCAAGCGTGACGGTCTTCTGGCGGTCGTCCAGCGTGATGCCGCCGACGGTGTACACGCCGCTTGGCGCCGCGCCGCTGCTGCCCAGCTGCATATACCGCCGCAGCTGGCTGCGCACCCGGGCAAGCACCTCCAGCGGGTTGAACGGCTTGGTGACGTAATCGTCCGCGCCGATGTTCAGCCCCAGAACCTTGTCGGCGTCCTCGCTTTTTGCCGTCAGCATGATCACCGGCAGGTTGTACTCCCGACGCAGCGCGGCCAGCGTTTCAATGCCGTCCATCACAGGCATCATGATATCCAGCAGCAGAAGATGCACCTCGTTGCGTGCAAGAAGCTCCAGCGCCTGTTTTCCGTTGGTGGCCTCCAGTGTGCGGTAGCCCTCCGAGCCCAGATAAATGCGCAGAGCGGCGACAATATCCGGTTCGTCGTCACAGATGAGAATGGTGTACATGCACGCTCATTCCTCCTTTTCGGCGTTGTATCAGACATCCGTTATCCGCTGTTATCAGTGTACCGGAAAAAGTTTTAAGAAAAAAGTAGGGAAAATCTTAAGATTTGTTTAAGAATGGCGGAAACAGGCGGGAAAAGGCGCTTTTTGCGGAAACTCCGGAACGATAGGGTGCGCGGATAAGGAAAGCAGGCACGGGAGATACGGTCAGGCGGCGTCATCCGTCCACCGGTGCAGCGCCATGGGAGCCGTTGCAAGCAGATGAGCGGCTTCGCGTTCCGTGAGTACCCCGTCCCGCAGCAGTGTGGCCACCACGGCCTTCTGCCGCTGCAGCGTCAGGGCGGGGTCGTTATCCGGCGAATACTTTGTCGGCGCCTGCGGCAGCCCAACCAAAAGCGAGCACTGCACCGGCGTCAGGTAGGCTGCGCCCACGCCAAAGTACCCGCAGGCGGCTTCCTCAATGCCGGTATAGCCGCTGCCGTAATAGATGGTGTTGATGTACAGCTCCAGAATTTCATCCTTGGAATACTGCTCTTCCAGCGCGTGCGCGGCAAACAGCTCGGCAAATTTGCGCACCATGGCCTTTTCCTGCGTGAAGCACAGATTTTTCGCAAGCTGCTGTGTGATGGTGCTGCCGCCTTCGGCAAAGCTGCCGGAGGCAAGATTGACCAGCGCCGCCCGACCGATGCTGACAAGGTCAAACCCCACGTGATGATAAAACCGGCTGTCCTCCACCGAAACCACCATGGCGGGGTACAGGGAGGGCAGCTTTTTCAGCGGTATATAGTTTTCACGGGCGCGCACTTCCTCCACCCGGGCGGCAAGCGGCTTTTCCGCAACGGCTTCCCTGTACATCAGCCAGCCGTTTGCACCAAGCCAGCACCCGGCCGCCAGCGCCAGAAAAACGGCCGTCACCACAAGCCAGCCCAGCACCTTGCCCAGCAGCCGCAGAACAGACCGTGCAAGCTTTTTTGTCCGGCGGCCGATGCGCTGCAGCAGCCGCAATATCTTTTTCATCATAACAGGCAACTCCTTTGCTGCGGATATTTTCCGCGGCGATACTTTGATCGTATTGTAATCCATTTTGCGCCAGGAAGCAACAGAAAACGGCTATATATAAAAAACGGGAAAAAGAGGAAGAGTTCTTCGCCCCAAAAAAAGAAACTGGAGCTGTTGCAAAATTGCAGCAGCTCCGTCAAATTTGATTTGCCGGCCCATACAAGGCCGGCATTTTGGCTCTTTTGAGCCAAACCCATCAAATATTCCAGCACATCCAGTAATTTTTTGTAACCAGACGAAAAAGTTCAGAACGCGGTGAAAAATACGTCGCTTATCGTGGCTTTCGCCTGCCCGCGGGAAAGCTCCGTCAGCTGGTGCAGCAGCGCGTCCTGCGTGCCGTCCGGCATCAGCAGGTGCAGCGTCACGCCTGCGCCGTAGTCGGTGCTTTCCGTTCTGGCACCGGCGGCCTCCACCAGCAGGGCGGCGCGCTCGTACAGCGGGTATTCCAGCTCCACGTCCACACGCACACAGGGGGTGACGGTCACCACCTGTGCAGCCTCCAGCGCTGCCTGCGCGGCCTGTGTGTAGGCGCGCACCAGCCCGCCGGTGCCCAGCAGAATACCGCCGAAATACCGTGTCACCACACAGATGATATCCGTGACACCGGCGTGGCGCAGTACGTCAAGCACCGGCAGACCGGCGGTCTTGGCGGGTTCGCCGTCATCGGAATACCGGGTACGCTCGCCCTCCCGCAGCAGATAGGCGTATACATTGTGCCGCGCGGTGCGGTGCTGTGCGCGTACGCTTTCCAGAAAAGCCACCGCCTGTTCTTCGGTCTCAACATGGGCGATGGACGCGATGAACTCGCTTTTCTTTTCAGTGATGGAGGCAGCTGCGCTGCCGCGGATGGTCTGGTAAGGCTGCATGACGAAACTCTCCTTACAGAAAAATGGGCGGGAGGGGAACGGAGGCACCGTGCAAAGGGCGGAGCAAGACCGCCGAAGCGCCGGACAAAGAAAGAAGGACGACCTGTGCGGTCGTCCTTCCGGAAACACAAAATCAGTCAACGATGCCGAAACGCTTCTTAAAGCGATCAACACGACCGCCGGTGTCGACCAGCTTGGTCTTGCCGGTGTAGAAAGGGTGGCACTTGGAGCACACCTCAACACGGATGTCGCCTTTGGTGGAACGGGTCTTGATGACCTCGCCGCAGGCACAGGTGATGGTGCATTCCTCATACTTGGGATGCAGACCTTCCTTCATTTTGTTTCACCTCTTTCTTATCAGCGATAGCTTTAATACTATACCATAGTTTTTTGCCAAAAGCAAGTGTTTTTTCAAAAGCAATGCAAAAAAGTTGCGGAAAAACACCTCAAAACCCCGCTTCGGGCTTGCCTAAAGCGGAATTTTGCGGATTCTTTTCGTTTAGCGGCCCAGCAGACGGTGCATATCCGCGGCGCACAGGCTCTGCGCGGCGGCGCTTTCGGCGGCGCTGGCGCCCTTGGTGGAGTAGTACACCTTGATCTTGGGCTCGGTGCCGGAGGGACGCACGATGACCTGCGCGCCGCCTTCCAGCTGCCAGGTCAGCACGTTGGCTGCGGGCAGGTTGATGGTTTCGGTGGCGCCGGTGACGACGTCACGGCTGACGTGGGTGGAGTAATCCAGCACGCGGGTGACCTTGCGGCCGCCGATGGCGGCGGGGGTATCGGTGCGCAGGTCGGTCATGATCTGCTTCATCTGGTCCATACCGGCCAGGCCGCTGAACTCAAAGCTTTCCACCTTGTTCAGGTACCAGCCGAAGGTTTCGTACAGATGCTCCAGACGCTCCAGAATGGAGGTGCCCTGGCTGACATAGTAGCTGGCCATTTCCACGATCAGCATACTGGCAACGATGGCGTCTTTGTCGCGGACGTAAGTACCGGACAGATAGCCGTAGCTCTCCTCGAAGCCCAGAACAAAGCGCTTCTCTTCGCCCTTGACCTCCAGCAGATGGATCTGCTCGCCGATGTACTTGAAGCCGGTAAGCACGTTGATGGGCTTGACGCCGTAATGCTCGGCGACCACGTCGGCCATCATGGTGGAAACGAGGCTTTTGACCATGATGGGATCCTTGGGCATGGTGCCGTTTTCAATGCGGGCGGCGCACAGATAGTCCAGCAGCAGCACGCCGACTTCGTTGCCGGTCAGCAGCTTGTAGCTGCCGTCATGGTCGCGCACGGCGATGCCCACGCGGTCGGCGTCGGGGTCGGTGGCCAGCATCAGATCGGCGCCGGTCTCCTCAACCAGCTTCAGGCCCAGCGCCAGAGCCTCGCGGATCTCAGGGTTGGGGTAGGGGCAGGTGGGGAAGCTGCCGTCGGGGAATTCCTGCTCGGGCACGATGGTGATGTCCTTCACGCCCATGTCCTTCAGTACGCGGCGCACGGGCACGTTGCCGCTGCCGTTCAGGGGAGAGTACACCAGCTTGAGGCCGGCGGTGGCGCATACGCCGGGGCGCACGCTCCGGGACTCGATGTTTTTGTAAAGTTCTTCCTTGACCTCGTCGCCGATGTAGCGGATCAGGCCCTTTTCCAGACCCTCGGCAAAGGGGATGTATTTGACGCCGGTGAAGGTGTCGGTGGCCTGCATCTCGGCGTAAACGGCGTCAGCGGCCTCGCTGGTCATCTGGCAGCCGTCGGGACCGTAGGCCTTGTAGCCGTTGTACTTGGAGGGGTTGTGGCTGGCGGTGACCATGATGCCGGCGTCGCACTTCAGATAGCGGGTGGCGAAGCTCAGCGCGGGCACGGGCATCAGTTCGGGGTAGATGTGGGCGACGATGCCGTTGGCGGCCAGAACCTCGGCGGCGGCCTTGCTGAATACGTCGCTCTTGATGCGGGAGTCAAAGCTGATGGCGACGCTGTGCTCTCCGGGGGTGCGGTTCAGATAGTTGGCCAGACCCTGGGTGGCCTTGCGCACGATGTAGATGTTCATGCGGTTGGTGCCGGCGCCGATGACGCCGCGCAGACCGGCGGTGCCGAACTCCAGCTCCACGGCAAAACGGTCGGCGATCTCGCCCTCGTTGCCTTTGACGCTTTCCAGCTCAGGGATCAGGTCGGGGTCCTCGGTGGCGCATGCCAGCCAGCGCTCGTATTCCTGTTGGATCATGGGGAAAAGCTCCTTTCTTTTTTGGCGCACCGCAATAAGCCGCTTTGCAAAAGGGCCTGCTGCGGTGCCGGTAATTCTTATAGATAAGAATATTGTACCGCACGCAGCCAAGGGCTGTCAACGAGCAGAAAAGCGAAGAAAAGGCAAAAGAATTGGCAAATAGCACAAAATTTCGCAAAGTGCCGGACAGAAACGGAAAACGGCATGGCAATGCCCGGAACTTTGTGCTATAGTATATAGCAGAATTATTGTATATTAAGAGGTATCGGAAAGGATGACGACAAACGAAAAAGTGCCGCTGAGGACCTATCTGGGCGACCGGGACCTGTATAGGCGCATGTTTAAAATCGCCATACCCATCTCGCTGCAGCAGCTCATCACGGTGGGCATCAACCTGATGGATACCATCATGCTCAGCAGCATGGGCGATGCGCAGCTTTCGGCCTCGGCGCTGGCGGGCCAGTTCATCACGCTGTTTCAGATCTGCTGCATGGGCATCGGCATGGGGGCTTCCGTGCTGACCTCCCGCTTCTGGGGCATGCAGGATAAGAGCTCCCTGCGCAAGGCTGTCACCATCATGCTGCGGTTCGGGCTGGTGTTTGCAACGGCGTTCACTGTTGTCACCGCCGCCGCACCGGAATGGATCATGCACATTTACACGTCCGACCCCGATCTGATCTCCAACGGCGTGATCTATCTGAACTGGATGGTGCCCACCTATTACTGCATGGGCCTTGCGCTGACCTGCACGCTGGTGCTGCGCAGTGTGGGCCAGGTGCGGGTGCCGCTGGTGTGCTCCATCATTGCGTTCTTCGTCAATGTGTTTTTCAACTGGGTGTTCATCTTTGGTAAGCTGGGTGCGCCCCGCATGGAGATCGCCGGCGCTGCGCTGGGCACTTTGATCGCCCGCGTGTTTGAGCTTTGCTTTATCTGCGGCTATTTCTTCCTCCGGGATGACCGCATCGCCTACCGTTTCCGTCATTTCCGTACAAAATGCAGGAATCTTGTGGGCGAGTATTTCCGCATCAGTATTCCGGTGCTGATCAACGATGCGCTGCTGGCGCTGGGCAACAACGCCGTGGCCATGGTCATGGGCCGCATTGGCGCGGCCTTTGTCGCGGCACACTCCGTCACCACGGTGGTGCAGCAGCTTTCCTCAGTGCTCACCACCGGTATCTCCAATGCCAGCGGCATCATCACCGGCCACACTATGGGGCAGGGCGACTACGCAAAGGCGCAGCGGCAGGGGTACACCTTCCTTGGCATGGGCTTCCTCATCGGCTGCTTTGCCGCCGTGGTCATCCAGATCGTCCGCGGGCCCATTATCAACTACTATCAGGTCACGCCGGAGGCCAAGGCCATCGCCAAGGAGCTGATGGACGCCATCTCCATCAACGTGGTGTTCCTCGCCATGAACTCCATCCTGACCAAGGGCGTGCTGCGTGCCGGCGGCGACACCAAGTTCCTTATGGCCGGTGACATCCTGTTTTTGTGGATCGCCAGCATCCCGCTGGGCGCACTGGCGGGTCTTGTGTTCCACTGGCCCGCTTTCTGGATCTACACCATGCTCAAGATCGACCAGATCATCAAGTGCGTGTGGTGCTTCTTCCGTTTAAAGAGCGGCAAATGGCTTAAAAAGATCAACCGCGCAGGCGAGGAGCAGTCCAAAGCGGAAAACGCCTGAAAACGGTACACCTTGTAAAAAGGAGGGATCGTCGTGTTTGCACGGATCAACAGCATGGGCGTCAGCGCGCTGGAGGGCTTTCCCGTCACGGTGGAAGCTGACCTTGCGCCCGGACTTCCCCAGTTCACCATCGTCGGTCTGCCGGATTCCGCCGTTAAGGAATCCGCCGAGCGTGTGCGCAGCGCCATGAAAAATACCGGCTTTGAGTTTCCCGTCCGGCGCATCACCATCAACCTTGCGCCGGCAGACCTCAAAAAGACCGGCCCGGTGTACGACCTGCCTGTTCTGCTGGCCATTCTGTGCGCCGAAGAGCTGGTTAAGGGCGTCGGCGGCGACTGTGCCTTTGTGGGCGAGCTGAGCCTTGACGGCGCGGTGCGCGGGGTCAACGGCGTGCTTTCCATGGCACTGTGCGCGGCCAAAAACGGCGTCAGAAAGCTGTATGTGCCGGTGGAAAACGCCGCAGAAGCCGCCGTTGCCGAGGAGCTGGAGGTCTACGGCGTGCCGGATGTGCCCTCACTCGTAAAGCATCTGCGCGGAGAGGCTGCGCTGACGCGCACCGTGCCTCACCCGTATACCGCCGCGGAATGCGCGGCCTATCCCGATTTCGCCGACGTCCACGGCCAGCCGGAAGCGCGCCGTGCGCTGGAGATCGCCGCCGCAGGCGGACACAATGTGCTGCTTATCGGCCCGCCGGGTACCGGCAAAAGCATGCTGGCAAAGCGGCTGCCGGGTATCCTGCCGCCAATGACGCGGGAGGAATCCATCGAGACCACACAGCTGTATTCGGTGGCCGGCAGCCTGAAAAAAGGCGGCCTGATGGGCGAAAGGCCCTTCCGCAGCCCGCATCATACCTCCTCGGCCACCGCCATGACCGGCGGCGGTGCAGGCCAGCCCCGCCCGGGAGAAATCAGTCTTGCCCATAACGGCGTGCTGTTTCTGGACGAGCTGCCGGAGTTCCGCCGCGATACCAAGGAGGCGCTGCGTCAGCCGCTGGAGGAGGGCATTGTCACGGTGACCCGCTCCACCGGCAGCGCCAGCTTTCCCTGCAGCCTGACCATGGTGGCCGCCATGAACCCCTGTCCCTGCGGGTTTTACGGCCATCCCACCCGCCAGTGCACCTGTACGCCCCACGCCATCGAGCGCTATCTGCAAAAGGTCAGCGGTCCGCTGCTGGACCGCATCGACCTGCATGTGGAGGTGCTTCCGGTGGAATATGCCGAGCTTGCCGACACCAAAGGCGGCGAGCCTACCGCGGCCATCCGGGCGCGGGTGTGCGCCGCACGGGCCGTGCAGCAAAAGCGGTTCGCCGGTACCGGGATCCACTGCAACGCGCAGATCCCGCCCAAAATGCTGCGCAAGGTGTGCCGCTGCACGCCGGAGGCGGAGGAGCTTCTGAAGGACGCCTTTGATGCGCTGGGGCTTTCTGCCCGCGCCTACGACCGTCTGC
The DNA here is from genome assembly GCA_964649475.1 of uncultured Faecalibacterium sp. GTDB lineage: Bacteria > Bacillota > Clostridia > Oscillospirales > Ruminococcaceae > UBA1762. The sequence goes on along the minus strand of CAZYRD010000057.1, from coordinate 3,014 downwards.
TGAAGACCGCGCGCACCATTGCGGATCTGGCAGGCAGCGAGCTTATTGACGCCGACGCCATCGGTGAGGCTGTCCAGTACCGTACGCTGGACAGAAAATACTGGAACAACTGAGCCGGAAAAAGGCAGCTGCTCTGCAGCGGGAGGAAAAACATATACGGGAGGAAAACATACATGTTTATGCAAAGCCATAAAGAGGACGCCCTGAAGCACCTGATGACGCTGCGGTATACCGGCAGCATCGACACTGCCGCCGAGATCGATTCTCTGCGCTCCAGCTGCGACAAGGCTGTGCTGCATATTCTGTACAAGGATGATGAGGCAGCGGCGTTTCGGACGCTGAAATACGCTGCCGACTGGTTTGAGTATCCCCATCCGCCGGAGGGACGTGACCCGCAGGGCGAGGTGGATTTCATCGCCATCCGTCTTGTCTGCGCTCTGTTTGAACCTGCCTGTTACAGTGTGCTTCCGCAAGAGGTGAAAGCCTCGCTGCGGCGGTTCTTTGTCCGGCGGAACTACAGATCCATGCACACGTCGGAAAATCACTGTCTGATGTTCCGTGTTTCACGCCTGCTGGCCGCGCAGTTTTACAGGGAGGAATACTTTGAAAATTACGGGATGACCGCGCAGGAGTGCCTGCAGACGGACACGGCGTACATCAACGAGTTTCTGGATTTCCGCGCCGGCCGCGGCTGGGGTGAGTTCGACTCTCTGGGCTATGCGTACGAGGTCATGCTTATCCTTGTCACGCTGCACCGGTATGTGGAAGACCCGGCTCTGAAAAACAAATGCCGCATGGCCATGGATATCATTCTGCTGGATATGATCGCCGATTCGCAGGATGCGCTGTACGGCGGCGCCCACGGCAGAAGCTATCCGGAGGCGGTGCTGGACCGCCTGACCTGCGGCATGTCGCGGCTGTACCGGTACTATTTCGGCGGCCGGTTCTACAACGGGAAAGAGATCGATTTCGCCAATTTCTGGCTGTCGGACTACATCCCCTCCGCCATTGTATACGAGGTTCTGGACTCCAGAACCTTCCCGTACGAAAACCGGGAGAAAAAGCACCTGCACAGCTGCCTTGCATGGAAGGATGAGATCCGTTGGGATATCCTTGCAGAACTGACCGGCAGCATCAACAAATACACCTATGTCTGCGAGGATTATATCCTCGGCTCCGTCCACCGGCAGGAGGATTACCCGGATGGCAGTGCAGACGGGTGGTATGCCCGTCACCAGCAGCACGAATGGGAGCTGACCCTGCCCGGCGGCGGTACGCATAAAATCTTCACCCACCACTCCGCCCTGGCGGATTACCACAAGATCAACAACCGATGGACAGGCGACTGCGGCTGCTGCTGCGGCAGCTTTTATACCAACCGCAATACGGCCCTCGCCATGTACAACATCGAGGACCGGACCCGCCTGCCGCTTGTCAACGCTTATGTTCCGCTGGAGGTGTTCGACGAGGTGCTGCAGCAGGAAAAATATCTCTTCCTGTCCTATGGAAAGCTGTACATCTCGCTGTATTTTGACAACGGCTACCGCATCAACCGTGAGGATGAATTTGAAAACAGGGAATTGCTGAGCGACGGCTGGCAGAACGCCGTTGTGCTGCGTGTGGAACCAAAGGTGAAGTTTGCGTCGCTTGCCGCGTTTGCCCAAAGTATCCGGGCACTGCCGGTGGTTTTTGACCGCGAGAAAAAGACGCTTGCGTTTGACGGCGTTCTTCTGCGGCGGAACGGCAGCAGCGAAAACGGCGCGGAAAACGTTTATCCCTATCCCAAAACCTACGACTGCCCCTTTATGCAGTCTGCGTGGGAAAGCGGCGTTATCGAGGTAACTGCCGCAGCCGGTACACCTGCCGAAAAGCGGGTGGTGTACGACTTTACCGCAAACTGCATCCGCGAATAAATCACTGCGCCGCAGACGTTGCGGCGTACGGCAAGATTTGGCTGTTTATAAAAGATCCAGGAGGCGAGCACATGGTTTCGCAAAAAGAAAAAGAGCGCTATATGTCTCTAAAAGGAAACGGCGGCAAAAAGATCCCCCACTGGGAGCACTGGTCCAACCCGGATGCCGAAACCTATCTTACCGGCATTGATTATTATGAGCGGCCGCGGGACTGCCGCCAGCGCATGGCACAGCTTTACCCCATGCTGGAACTGCCCGTTCCGGAGTCCAACGCGCCCATCAAGCGGCCGATGTTCGACGATCCGAACATTTCCGCCAATACCGAAAAGCACACGGTGCGCTGGGGTGACAACGAGACCGCCACCTTTGAGCACGGCGAAAAATATTTCAAAACCGAGGAGGATGTATTCAGCTTCCATCCTCTGCAGCACGCCGACTTCCGCGAATGGGAGTTTGTGGTGAACAACTATGACTACACCGATGAGGAGGCGCTGTATCGGTTTTTCATGAAACGGTTCAGGCTTCCGGAGGAGTGGGGCGGCCGCGCACCGGAGTTTTCCACCGCCATGGCGGACCATTACAACACCATGATCATGTGGCCCATGCTGACCTTCGGCTGGGAGATGTTCCTTGCCACCTGTCTGGAGGACGAGTTTGAACCGGTGATGGCGGAATTTGCCGAGCTCAACCGCCGCGCATTCCGCGCCTATTCCCGTCTGCCCATCAATTTCTTCGTCAGTCACGACGACATTGCCGCCACCAATGGGCCCATCTGCTCGCCGCAGTGGATGAGCAAATACATTTTCCCGCGGTACGAGGAGTTCTGGGGCATGCTGAAAGCAAAAGGGATCGATCCCATTTTCATGGCGGACGGCAAACCGGACGCCTATGTGGAAAACGTCCTTGCCTGCGGCGCCCGCGGCATCGTCACCGAGCCGTACTGCGATTTCAAGGCTATTGCCAAAAAGCATCCGGACGCCGTGCTGGCGGGCGAGGGCGACAACCGCATCCTCACCTACGGCGACAAGGACGATATCCGCAAAATGGTGGAGCGCATGGTCGAGACCGGCAAAATGTGCGGCGGTTATTTCATGTGCATCG
>CAZYRD010000056.1:0-12750 GCA_964649475.1 uncultured Faecalibacterium sp. | reverse complement strand
TAATTTTCAAGGTCCAACGCTGTCCGTCCGGTTCGTTTGTCGCGCTCCGTTTGAGTCAGCTTGATTATTATATCAGGTTCATTCCGGTTTGTCAACACCTATTTTCGATTTTTTTAATAATTTTTTGAATTATTTTTTGTGCATTCCTACAAGAGGCCGGAAAAGCCCGTAACCACGGGCTTTTCCAGCTTCAGGAGAGTTTCTTTGATTCTCATATCCAGGGCAAAACCACCCAAATTTCCCTTTCCGCAGACCCGATGACAGGGGATCACGATCAAAACATTATTTTTGCTGCAGGCATTTCCCACAGCCCGCGCCGCACCCGGTTTGCCCAGCGCAGCAGCGATCTGCCCATAGGTGCGGGTCTCTCCGTAGGGAATGGCGCGCAGCTGCTCCCACACGGCATGCTGAAAACCCGTCCCTTTGGCGGCAAGCGGAAGCTCAAACATTGTACGCTTTCCCGTAAAGTATTCTTCCAGCTGGCGTGCGGCTTCGGCCAGAAGCGGGTGCGAAGGCGGCTGCGCATCCGGCAGGCAGCCGCCGGCATATTCAATAGCCGTCACAGCTGCACCGTCGCTGCACAGACGCAGTGTGCCGATGGGCGTTTGCATATTATATATGTATATAGACATAAATAATCTCCACGCAACTCATTACCGTTCGCTTCAGTAAAATGTCAGCTCCACAGGGCAATGATCCGAGCCCATGACCTGCGGATGGATGGCAGCGCCGCCCAGACGGGAGCGCAATGCCTCCGACACCACAAAATAGTCGATACGCCATCCCACATTATTTTCGCGCGCGTGGAACATATAGCTCCACCAGCTGTAAGCCCCGGTGCGGTCCGGATAAAAATGGCGGAACGTATCCACAAAGCCATTCGCCAGCAGATTGGAGAACGCAGCGCGCTCCTCGTCCGAAAAGCCGGCGTTGCCCCGGTTGGACTTTGGATTTTTAAGATCGATCTCCTCATGTGCCACATTAAGGTCTCCGCACAGCACGACGGGTTTGCTCTGTTCCAGCTCTTTCAGCTTTGCCAGCAGCGCATTTTCCCACGCAAGGCGGAACCCGATGCGGGCCAGCTCCCGCTGGGCATTGGGAACATAGACATTCACCAGCCAGAAGTCGTCAAATTCCAGAATGACCGTGCGGCCTTCGGTGTCAAATTCCTCGACTCCAATGCCGTACTGCACGCTGCATGGCGGCACGCGGGTAAACACCGCCGTACCGGAATAGCCCTTACGCTGTGCGTAGTGCCAGAAGCTTTGGTAGCCGGGCAGCTCCAGTTCCAGCTGGCCGGGCGCGAGCTTGGTCTCCTGCAGGGCGATCACATCCGCACCCAGTGCGGCGACGGACGCTTCGAACCCTTTCTGCAGGCAGGCACGCAGGCCGTTGACATTCCACGAGATCAGTTTCATATTCTGCTCCTTCCGGCAAAGGCCGCAGGGAGCCTTTACCTGTTCAGATATCGGTATTGCGCTGCCACGGATCCTCAAATTCCGGCTCATCCTCGCTGCAGCAGGCTTCATCGTACCAGAGCTCCAGAGACATGGCGGCAAGATCAAAAGTGCGGTTCGTTTTCATAGTCAGCGACCTCTCTTACAGGCTTTTTGCAGGGGAGGCTCCCCCTGTTTTCAACTGTATTATACGAGATTTCGCATACCATAAAACGGATTTTCAAAACACGATCCCTCTGCTTTTCCGCTGTAACAACAGCGACGGAAACCGCTTATAATGGTGCAGACGCCGCTGACAGAGCGGCAAGTGCCGTTCACGGAGGGATGAGGGATGAAAGTTTGCGTCAAGACATTGAGCCCGCAGCAGGCGCGGCAGCTGATGATGAGTACGCCGGACCATCTGCTGTTTGACGTGCGCAGCCGCGCCGAATACGAACAGATGCACCTGCCCGGCGCCATTTACACCCCGGCCGCAGGGATCGCCAACGCCGCTGCGCGGCAGCAGGCCGACCGCAGTACACCGATACTGATCTACTGCCGGGTGGGCATACGCAGCCGCGCGGCCGCTGAGGAACTGACCCGCCTTGGCTACACGCAGGTGTACGATATTGGCGGGATCGCAGACTGGCCGTACGAAGTGGTGACCGGCTGACGGGCGGCGGGCAAGGCTTTTTCCGGCAGCCGGAACAACCGGCACCGTGTGCACGGCGTGCGGCGGATCAAAGATCACGGGGCCTGTCGTCGGTCTCCTCGTCCACCTCGTGCGGGTGGTGGGTGCTGACGCCGATGTCGTTGCCCAGAACATTGGCCGGGAGCAGGCTGGCATTGCCGTGTTTTTGGCGGATGGCATCCATGGCGCGTTCCAGCCGGGCGCGCTTTTCATCCGGTTTGGGCGGCGCTTTCAGCATTTCAGTCTGAGCCGGCACCTCCTCGTCCGTCAGGTTCATGGCTGTGACCGTCAGCAGACGGATCGGCTTGCCCTGCGGCCAGTTTTCGCGGATCAGTTCCAGCACCGCAGCGGTGATGTCCTTTTCCAGATCGGTGGCATAGGGCAGATGCTTCTGCCGGGAAATGCTGTGCAGGTCGATATCCTTGATCTGCACGCTGACCGCCGTACAGCGCAGCGCCGCCCGCCGCAGGCGGGAGGCAACGTTGTCCGCAAGGACGCCGACGCCCAGACGGATATCCGCCGCAGAGATGAGGTTGCGGCGGAAGGTCATACCGTTGCCGATGCTTTTTGGGGCCTCGTGCCAGTCCACGGAATGCACCGGACTGTCGTTGACGCCGCGTGCAAAGTCCGAAAGCTGCCGACCCATCTTGCCCAGAAGGTTTTCCAGATACTCCGGCGGGGCGGCGGCCAGCTGGCCGATGGTGCGGATGCGGTTGGCCTGCAGCAGCTCGCGGGTGTGCTTGCCGACAAACAGCAGTTCGCCCACATCCAGAGGCCAGACCTTTTGCGGAATGGCCTGCGGCGGAAGATAGGTGGTGGCATCCGGCTTTTTGAAGTCGCTGCCCAGCTTGGCAAACACTTTGGTAAAGCTTACCCCGACGGAAATGGTGATGCCGGTCTCCTGCCGCACCTCGGCCCGGATGCGATCCGCCAGCGCGACGGGGTCTTTTTCAAACAGATGGCAGCTGTGGGTCACGTCCAGCCAGCGCTCGTCCACGCTGAAAGCCTCCACCAGATCGGTATAGCGGGCATAGATAGCGTTGATGCGGGCGGACATCTCCCGGTATTTGCGCATATGCGGCGGCAGAAAATGCAGCTCCGGACATTTTTTCTTTGCCTGCCAGACCGTTTCCGCCGTTTTGACGCCGTACTTTTTTGCCGCTTCGTTTTTGGCCAGAATGATGCCGTGGCGGTCATCCACGCTGCCGCTGACCGCCACCGGCAGGTCCTTCAGCTCCGGATGCTCCAGCAGCTCCACCGAGGCAAAAAAGCTGTTGCAGTCGCAATGCAGGATCCACCGCTGTTCCATCCGGACACCTCCTTTTTACCGGTGCGCCTGCTGTCGCAGGCATTCTCCACAGTCTTATGTTATAAGGTTACTATAAGTTCGTTGGATCATAAAACGAGTTCAGGATATAAGCGGCGGTCGCCTCCGCCGTCATGGACGTACTGTCCACTACATTCACGTCTGCGCCATAGTCCAGCAGACGGTAGAAGTAATCGATCCAGTATTCCGGCGTGACGCTTTTGTGGCAGGTACGCGTCTGACAACGCTCAAGCGCCGCAGCATAACCGGGCTTGAGCAGATAGAACCGGTACTTCAGCCGTCTGGCCTCCAGCAGAGCCTTATACTGCGGCAGGTCCTCCGGATGGATGACCGTTGCCACCACGAATTTACCGGTATAGAGCGAAAGCCAGTCCAGTTCTTCAGCGATTTCATCCGCGATCTGGCGATAGTCAAGCTTTATTCCGTCCCGCCGGTGCTTTGCCGCCTGCAGGGCGCAGTCACCATCGATAGCCCAAAAGCCCTGCTGTGCAAGCAGCTCCGCCACGGTGGATTTGCCGCTGCCGCAGGTGCCGGTCAGCACGATGGCCTCACCGCCGCCGCAGCGGTGTGAAAGCTGTACCGGCGCATGACAACTGTGGCAGGTGGGGTATATGGGCGTGTGGGAAAAATTCTGGCGGCGCAAAGAGACGTCGTACAGCTCGACCTGCTCCTTTGCGATTTCGCCGCATTGGGGACACCGGATCATATCACACACGCTCCTTTGCCTGCCGCAACTGCACGCATACTGTTTCTCTACGCCCATTGTACCACAACATAATGGTGTTGTGCAAGCCGTACTTTCAACAAATCATCGCGCATACACTAAAATACCGCTTATGTAAAGAGGATTCACCGCATGAACAGACGACAGCTGTTTTACTGGATCATTCTTCTATTGGCATTGTGCGTTTCAGGGGTGTTTGCCGTATTTTTGTGCAGTCGGTTCGAAGGGTTCCGGCATCCGCTCACCATGCCCGTACTGCTTGCCGGTATCTGCGCATCGGCGCTTGCGCTTCTGCTTTTTCTGCAATAAAAAAGCGGGAGCTTTCCCCTTCGCGGAGAAAGCTCCCTCTTTTTATGCGTTTCCGTGCAGCAGGGCGGCCAGCGCCTGCCCCACCAGGCGGGCGGTATATTTGGCCTCTTCCAGCGTGTTGCCGTGGCCGCCGATCTCCAGCAGCAGGCTGCCGGTGGTGAGCTGCTGGTTGTAGTTTCGGTAGTCGAACAGGACCGGACGGGTAAGGCCGGGGTACGCCCCTTCCACCGCAGACTGCAGCGCCGCGGCAAAGCGCAGATTCTGGCGGAACTCCGGCATGCCCATGGTGCCGTCGTCCGCGCCGCTGATGATCATGAGCTGGGCGGCTTTTTGTCCGTCGATGAGCGCGGTGGGCTTGATGCGGGTGCCGTCCGTTTCGATGGCGTCGCGGTGGACGTCCAGCACGATGCGGATGCTTGGGTAAGCGGCAAGCCATTCCTCCACCGTGACGCGGCTGCGGCCGTAGCTGCCGTTGTAGCTGGGATAGTCGTGCAGGGTGGTGTCCTGTACGGTACAGATGCCCGCCGCGTTGAGCACCGCTGCCAGCTCCGCCCCCACCGCCGCCATGTTTGCGGCGGTGTCCGTGGTGCGGCCGTTGTTGGCGGGGTCCACCCAGCCGTCCGCCTCGGCATAGCCCTCGGTGGTGTGGGTGTGCATGATCAGCACCTGCGGCTCGTCGGAATCCACCTTTACCGAAAACGGCAGGCCGGGCTGCGCCAGCGTATTGCGCAGCTCCGCGGCGGAATACGAGGTCAGATTGCGGATGCTGCCCGCGGCAAGCGCGATGTAGCGCTCGCCTTCACCGGAGGCGGGATAGCACACCTCCCGCACCGGAAGCCAGTCCGGCTGCACGGCGGCGGGAAGCTCCTGCTGGACAAGCACCTCCTCCTGCAGGGCATCTGCCGGGGCGGTGGGAGCATCGGCGGCGTCCTGCTGCGAAGGCGCTGTTTCCGCAGGCGGTGCGGCTGGCGAGGTCTGCGGCAGCGAGGTCTGCGCCTCCTCCGCCAGCCAGAGCGCCAGCGTACGCCCTGCCGCCTGCGGCGCACCGGCAAAGGTGAGCCCCAGCAGTCCGGCACGCCGCCAGAGGTCCGCCGCCGTGCCCGTGCAAAGCTGCAGGCAGCAGCCGCCGCAGGCCGCACAGACCAGCGCCAGCGCCGCAATGCGCCGCACCGCCCGCAAACCGCCGCGCTTTTTCTGCATGGCATTTCCTCCCTTCCGCTTCTTTTTTCGTATCCAATATATGCGCCGCAGCCCTGCACACAGACGCATCGTCCTGTTTTTTGGAACTTTTTTACCGGTTATCCGCGTAATTTTACGACTTAATGAAAAAATTTTCGAAAAAGCCCTTGCAACTTGCGAAGAAAAATGGTAAGATAGATTGCACTGTTATGGTTACAAAGGAGGTGGTATCATGCCTAACATTAAGTCTCAGAAGGATCGCGTGATCCAGTCCAAGAAAGAGAACCTGCACAACAAGGCAGTCAAGTCCAACCTGAAAACAGTCGTCAAGAAGGCAGACGCCGCCATTGCCGCGGGCTCTGACAACGCCGAAGCCGTCAAGACCGCTGTTTCCACCATCGATAAGGCTGTCAAGAAGGGCGTTCTGCACAAGAACACCGCTGCCCGCAAGATCTCCAAGCTGATGAAGCGCGCCAACGCCGCCGAGTAAGCTTGCTGCGTACAGCCAACTGATCAGGTCAACAAAAAAGCTCCGTCCGTTTGGACAGAGCCTTTTTTGTTTTTTACCGGCAGTTTTCTGCCGTGCGTTTGCCGCATCGCCCCTGTTTACGCCTGATCGCGGCTGCCCGCCAGCAGCGCCGCCAGCAGACCGGCGCAAAGGCTTGCCGCAATGCCGCCCGCGCTGCTGGTAAAGCCGCCGAGCAATGCCCCCAGCAGGCCGTTTTCCTCCACCGCGTCCATAACGCCCTGCGCCAGATTGTGTCCGAAGCCCAGCAGCGGCACCGTTGCCCCGGCGCCGGCGAACTCGACCAGCGGTTCGTACAGGCCCAGTGCGCTGAGCACCACCCCCGCCACCACATAGCTGACCAGAATACGCGCCGGCGTCATGGCGGTGAGGTCGATGAGCAGCTGTCCCACCACGCAGATGGCGCCGCCCACAAGAAACGCCCAAAGATAGTTCACTTCCGGTTCCTCCGTTTTCCGCGGCGGCAAGGCCGCGTTTTTCTTTGCGCCGGATGCCGTCCGCAGCCGGCCGCTGCCGCGCCGGTCATGCCTGCGGCAGCGGCTGGGCGCGAAGCTCCACCAGATGCGCCACACCGGGGATGCTTTCGCCCTGCTGCCAGATGATCTGGCTCATCAGTGCGCCGGTGGAGACCAGCAGCACCCGTTTCAGCTGTTTTTGTGCAAAAGCCGGCAGAATGTGGGCGCAGAGCACGCCTGCGCTGCAGCCGCAGCCGGAACCGCCCGCGCCCACGGTCTGTTTTTCGCGGTCGAACAGCAGCAGGCCGCAGTCCTTGTGGTTGTGCAGGCACAGGCCCTGCTGTTCCAGCAGCTGCAGCAGCAGCTTGCTGCCTACAAAGCCAAGGTCGCCGGTGTAGATGGCGTCAAAGGCCTCCGGCGCTTCGCCTGTGTCCAGAAAATACCGGTGGATGGTGGACGCCGCCGCAGGCGCCATGGCGGCACCCATGTTGTTGATATCCGTCACGCCCGCGTCCTGTACACGGCCAAAGGTGACGGCGTGTACATAAGCGTCCGCATCGCCGCCTTTTTCCAGCAGACAGGCCCCCGCGCAGGTGGCCGTCCACTGGGCGGTGGGGGTGCGCTGGCCGCCGTATTCCAGCGGAGTGCGGTACTGCCGTTCCGCCGTGCAGAAGTGGCTGCTGGTCATGGCGGCGGCGCGGCGGGCAAAGCCGCCCGCCACAAAGCAGGAGGCCACACCCAGACTTTCCGCCATGGTGGAACACGCCCCGTACAGCCCGACAAAGGGCACGTCCAGCCTGCGCACGGTATAGGAGGTGCCCGTACACTGGTTTTCCAGATCGCCGCCCAGAATGCAGTCGATCTCCTGCACGGAAAGCTCGGCTTTTTCCAGCATATGCTCCAGTGCGCGCTGCTGGTAGCAGCTTTCCGCCGCCTCCCAGGTTTTCTGTCCGGCATGGGTGTCGGTGATCAGCTCGTCAAACTGCTGCGCCAGCGGGCCTTCGCTCTCCTTTTTACCGGCCACTGCCGCCCACGCCGTCAGCGCCGGCGGATGGTCAAAGCGGATGGTATCGCCTGTGCGCCGTTTTTCGTTCATGTGCAACCCTCTTTTCCCGTCAGTTTTGTTTAGTATCTGCCGCCGGGCACCGGTTATACATCAACGTACGGGCCGTGCCCCGGTCTCACCCGGACAACCTTTTGCACAAAAAACACCGGCTGTTCCCGAAGAACGGCCGGTGCAGGGCTGACGGTCTATTCATCTTTCATACGATACTGTCCCGGCGGTCCGCCGGTCACCCGACGGAACACCCTGTAAAAGTGCTGCATGCTGTGGAAGCCGCACTGCGCGGCAGCCTCGCGGCTGCTCACGCCCTGCATCAGCAGCTTCTGCGCTTCCAGAATGCGGCGGCATTGCAGGTAGTCCACCACGCCGGAGCCGATGACCGCCTGAAAAATATGACACAGATAATACTTGCTGACGAAAAACCGCTGTGACAGCTCCTCCAGCGAGATCTCCTGTGCAAAATTTTCGTCCAGATACCGCACCACGCTGCGCACCAGCTGCCCGGGTGCGGAAACGCTCTGCGGCAGGCGGGCGGAATGCTCCCTCAGCAGGCGGGCGGTTTCCAGCAAAAGCAGGCTCAGATACCCCCGTGCCGCGGGCAGCTCTTCATTTTGCCGGCAGCGGTGCAGCGCCTGAAACAGCCCGTGAACGGTAAAATACTGCTGATGACTGAGCTGTACGCACAGGCAGTCCGCAGCGGAAAGCGTCTCCAGCAGAGCGGGGCAGCCCATGGCCTCCAGCGTCGCCTGAACAAACTCCCGCGAAAAATTGGCCACATAACGGGTATAGGGCGTACCCGGCTTGTATTTGATGATGTGCAGCAGCCGTGCCGGAATAAAGATAAGGGTGCGGTCGGCAAACGGATAGCCCGTATCGTGCAGAAAACACTGGTTTGCCGCACGCACGCCCAGCACCAGCTCGTATCCCTCGTGAAAGTGCACGCAATCTCCGCGGGCTGCGGCGATCACGGTATCGCTGTAATCCGTTTCCAGCTCCCGGTCGATTTTTGTCAGAAGCTCCTGCATTTTCCCGCCTCCTTTGCGCAATATCGGTTACTCTTAAAGAACAAACAGCAATCCCGGCGCTGTTCTTTTTTGCCGTTTGTATGCTATAATACTATTATAAAGCAAGGCTGCAGCCGATGCAACCCTTTGTTACGGAGGAAAATCATGAACAGTCGTGAACGTTTATTGCGCACGCTCAGTTTTCAAAGCGTGGACCGCGTGCCGCTGATCGAATGGCCCATCCGCGGCGCCACCATGCGGGAATGGATCAAGCAGGGCTACCCGGAGGGCGTGGAGCCCCAGCACTTTTTTGATCTGGACCCCTGGTGTATCGGAATTCCCATCAATCTGGGCATGCACCCGGAATTTGAGGAGGAAACGCTGGAAGTGCAGGGCCCCTACAAGATCTGGCGGGACAATCTGGGCGCCATCCGCAAGGATTTTGTCAACACCGAAAACCCCGGCTTTGTCACGCGAAGCTGGCTTTCCTTTGCGGTGACGGACCGCGCCTCGTTTGCGGAGATGAAAAAACGGTACGACCCCGCCGACCCCGCCCGTATGCCCGCAAGCGCTGCACAGTACGGTCAGCTTTTGCAGAACAGCGCCGTCGCCACCCACCTTTGCATTCCGTTTTTGTTCTGGCAGCTGCGCGACTGGGTGGGCTGCGAAAACCTGTGCATGATGTTTTACGACGACCCCGACCTTGTACATGAGATGATGGAGTTCCTCACCGATTTTATCATCGAAACGCTGAAGCCCCGCATCGACCTGTTCTCGGTGGAGCTGGTGTGGTTCGAGGAGGACATGGCCTATAAGGGCGCGCCCATGATCTCGGCAAAAATGTTCCGCGAGTTCATGTTCCCCCACTATGTGCGGCTGATCGATTTTCTGCGCGCCCACGGCGCAAAGCATTTTTACGTGGACTGCGATGGCTACCCCGGCGAGCTGATCCCGGAGTTTATTGAAGCCGGTGTGGACAGCATGAGCCCGGTGGAGATCGCCGCCGGCAACGACCCGCTGAAGCTGCGGCAGGAATACCCCACCTTTGGCATGTGGGGCGGCGTGGACAAGCGGGTGCTTGCCATGGACAAACGCGCCATTTACGACGAGGTGATGGGCAAGATCCCCCAGCTGATCGAAAAAGGCGGCTTTGTGCCCCACATCGACCACGCCATTCCCCACAACACGCCGCTTGCCAACTACATGTACTACCGCGAGCTGCTGACCCGTGTGGCCTGCGGCGAACCGGTGACACAGCCGTACTGAGCCGGAGTTCTGCCGTCCGGCGTACTAAACAGCGTCTGAAAACAGTTAACGGGCACAGCAGATACTGCTGTGCCCGTTCTTGAAAATTATGCTAAAGAATGATAATATGTAACCAGTTAAGCAACATTGGGTCTTTCATATTCACGAGAGAAAAAAGGACAGGCATTATGAAAGAGAAAGTAAATATTTTATTATCCAAAGAAGTCTTGTTCGTATGGAATGAATTAACCGATGTGATAGACTCATTATATGATGTGGATAGATCATGGGATAAGGGGTTTGGTGATTGGAAGGTAGAATATAAGTATCGCAGAGGTGGAAAGACTCTTTGCACGTTTTACGCAAAGGAAAAAGTTGCGAGCCTTTTGATAACCTATGGCAAAGCTGAAAGAGAAAAGTTCGAAAAGATAAAAGGATCTGTTTCAAAGCAATTACAGGAAATATATGAAAAAACAGAAACTTTACATGATGGAAAGTGGTTATGGATACCGCTCGACAACGAGATTAGGATCGAAGACATTACCGAGATGCTGAAGATCAAAAGAAGACCTAATCGAAAACAGAAATATTCTTAATATAAAACTAAATTACATACAACTTCCCATTTGCCAGACGGATGCAACGACACACTTTATGTATTGCTTCTGCCATACGACACATAAAACGTTAAAAGCCGGAGTGTATCGCACTCCGGCTTTCACTTTTTACAGCCGTCCGACTTTTATACCACCTGCAACAAAGCGTCAGCGCAGCTCCACCACGTTGACGGAATGAGGCGCCAGCGTCACACTGCCGGTAAAGGGCATCCAGTCGGACACGGTGATGCCCACCTCGGTACGGCCGATGTCGTTGTACGAATCCGGCGCGGGGCCGTTCACCGTATGGATGCGCATCTGCTTCACCGCATCGTCCAGCATCCGCAGCTCCACCGTGTGGGCATTTTCGGGATCCTTATTGACTGCCGCAGCCGCATATTGTCCGTCGCCGCAGGTCACTACCAGATCCACGGCATCCACCGCCACCGCACTGCCGTTGTCCGTGCCGCTGAGGATGGGCGCGTCCTCTGTCCACACATCCAGCACCGTGTCCTTCAGCAGGTTGGCGTACAGCTCAAACACATAATACTGCGGGCGCAGCACAATGCCGTCCTTATGTGTGAACACAGCGCCGCGGGTGTTGACGATGGGCGAGAAGCAGGCCATGCCCACGATATCGCAGTTGCGCAGACAGGTGTTGAGGAACGCCGCCGAGAACACCGCATCCGCCATGGTGTAGGTGGCGTTGATGTCGTTGCAGTCGCGGGCGCCGATGACATTTTCCTCGTAGGCCTTTTTATCCTCGCCGCGGTAGCAGTCCCGGCTCCAGGTATCAATGAAATTAGGGTGGTGCCAGCCGCGCAGATTCCACTCGTCAAACGCGATCTTCACCCGTTTTTCCAGCCCGAGAGCCGTAAGGATGGCACGCACAAAGTCGATTTTTCCACTGATCTTTTCTCCGGTGCGCAGCATGACGGTGTCGTAATCCGCATGGCGGTAGCCGTCGGGCGAACCGTCCCAGTAGCCGTGGATGGAGATCCAGTCCAGATATTTACCGGCGGTGCGCAGCAGGTTGAGGTTCCAGTCCAGATCATCCAGCGCCGCGGCGGAAAGCTCCAGCGTGGGGTCGACGCGCAGCATCATTTTGGCGGATTCCCGCACCAGCTTGCCCCACTCCTTGGCGGTCCAGCTGCCGATCTCGTGCTCGCCCCAGTTTTCGTTGCCGATGCTCCAGAATTTTACGCCGTGGGGCTTTTCAAAGCCGTTTTCCGCGCGCTGACGGGCAAAGCGGCCCATTTTTTCCAGATTGCAGTACTCCACCCAGTCGCTCATCTCTTCCGGCGTGCCGGTGCCCGCATTGGTACAGATGTAGGGCTCGCAGCCCAGCTTGCGGCAGAATTTGACAAACTCATCCGTGCCGAATTCGTTGCTCTCCTCCACGCGCCACGCTTTATCGTAATTAGGGATGCGCTGCTTCCCCACGCCCAGCTTCCAGTCGTAGGCAGAAACATAGCACCCGCCCGGCCAGCGGATGATGGGGGTCTTTATGCGCCGCAGTGCTTCCAGCACGTCGGTACGGAAGCCGTCCTCGTCGGCAAAGGGAGAGGTGGGATCGTACACGCCGCCGTAGATCTGCCGGTGAAAATGCTCCAGAAAATGGCCGTACAGCATTCTGTCAGCGGTGCCGACAATGTTTTTCGGGGTGAACGTGGCTTTCATATGCAACTGCTCCATTTCCGTTTTTTAACGGCATTGTTTTTGCCCAGCCGTCTTTCCCTTTTATCATACAGGAAGCCGCCTCCATTTGCAAGAAAAAACAGCAGAAGCTGCCCGGATTGCAGAAAAGCCCCACTTTCCTTTCCGCGAAAGTGGGGCTTTTCTACAATCTGAAGGTACCGCAGCAAGCAGTGCCTTAATTTATTTGAAAAATGCTTTCAGAACAGTATGCCGGGCAAGGTCAATCCTGACCGTTTCCCGTTGTTAATTCCCGGAATAAGATTTCAGAAACTCCATAACTGTATTATTCACGCAATAACCGTACATATCCGGAACATCGGAAAAATCCGTAAAATTACTGTTATTGCCGTTCAGCCACATCAATTTTTCCGGTGCCAGAATGTTGTGGCTACTGTTATACATCCAGCTGATACCGTTTTCCTGTAAATAATCCAGCCAGCAGGCTTCGTATTCCAGATACTCCTCCACAGTTAGGGAAATTGCGCTATCCGTTCCAA